>VAYF01000357.1 GCA_005883885.1 Actinomycetota bacterium
ACAGATGTCCGGCGCCGGGGATGACGGCGAGCTGCGCGCCGGCGATCTCATCCGCCATCGGCGCACTGATGTCCGCCGGGATCAAGAGGTCGCCCTCGGAGGTGATGACCAAGGTCGGAACGTCGATCGTCGGGAGGTCGGGCGTGGAAT
Organism: Actinomycetota bacterium; assembly: GCA_005883885.1. GTDB lineage: Bacteria > Actinomycetota > UBA4738 > UBA4738 > HRBIN12 > AC-51. The sequence goes on from VAYF01000357.1 coordinate 151, forward strand.
CCGGGCGTTCGGCCATGCCGAGGGCCGCAGCGGCGATCGCGTCCGCCGACTGCTCGCGGATCCACCCTTTCACGATGTCCCACAGTCCTTCGGGTGGATCCTCGGAGAGAAGCGGAGGTGGATCCTCCGCGAGGACGTTCCCCTCGCTCCCGAGCCGCGCCGCCAGCGTCCGGCGTGCCTCGGCGCCCTCCGGCGTGTCTGCGCCGGCACGGGTGTTGGCGAGGATCAGGCCGGCGAACCGCTGGGGCGCCTGCCGCCAGAGCTCGAACGCCACGTACCCGCCCATCGAGAGGCCGCAGACGACGACGCGGTTCAGACCGGCGGCGTCCACGGCCTCAAGGCAGCGCCGTGCTCCCAGATCCATCGTGAGAACGCCGCCGTCGGCCGCCGGACTCCCGCCGAACCCCGGGAGGTCGGGGGCGACCACAGCACGCCGGTCCATCTGAGCGCTCCACATCCGAGCGTCCAGCGGGAACGCGTGGATCAAGAGGAGGCCGTCGGTCACCGCACGGCCTTCGCGTTCGGGCCGACGATCACCGGGAGCGCCCCGGGGAGGATCTCGAACACCGCGGGGGCCGGCCCGACCCGCTCGCCGTCGGCGTACACCATGACGCGGCGGTCGGCCTCGATCCGCACGCGGGTCGCCCGGGCCATCCGGACCGCGGGGTGCGAGACGTGGGTACCGCGGAACACCTTGGGGAACGCGCGGATGAACGCTCCCTTGCTCATCTCCCTCAGCAGACACACGTCGAGCCATCCGTCCACGATGGACGCGTCGGGAGTCACCTTCATGCCACCCCCGTAGCTGATCGAGTTGCCCACGATGACCAGCATGTGCGGGCCCTCGATCACCTCGTCGTCGAGCTCGATCCGGAAGCCCGCCGGGGAGAAGCGAGACAACGTCTTGACCAACGCCGCAACGTACGTGCCCGTCGCGCCGAGGTTGACGCGCATCGCGTTCGCCGCTTCGTTCACCTCCGAGTCGAAGCCGCACCCGGCGATCGCCACGTAGTGGCGGCGGGTGGCGCCGGCATCGACCCGTGCGACGTCGATCTGCACGATGTTGGCGTCGGCGATCGCCCGGATCGCCGTTTCCAGCTTCCGAACACCGATCGACGCCGCGAAGTCGTCGGCGGTCCCCGACGGGAGGACGGCGAGCGCCGCGCCGGTGCCCAGGAGACCGTTGGCCGCCAGCCCGACCGAGCCGTCGCCTCCCAGCACCGCGACCACCTTCGCGCCCTCGTCGGCCGCCTCCCGAGCACGCCGCTCGAGGTCCTCGCCCGACGTGCTGACACGGATCTCATGGTCGACGCCCGCTCGCTGAAGCTGGTCCCCGATCCTCCCGATCCGTCGGCCGGCCTTCCCGCGCCCCGCCGACGGATTGGCGAGCACGACGACCGGTGCGGCGACGCTCATCCTCAGCCGCCCGAGAGGCCCGTGCCGGCGCTCGGCGAGCCTCCCGCGGACAGTTGCGACAGCTTGAGCGTGCTGGCGTACTTGTTCCACCCGGACTGCAGCAACGTGGCGGCCGAGACCGAGATGGCCTGCCCGTGATCCGCGAGCTGCAAACCGAGGTGCTTGGGGGAACCGACGGCGAGCGCCGCGAGCTCCGCCGCCTCCTGATACAGGCGCAGCGCCTGCACGATCTCGACTTTCGACGCGGTGAGGGCGCCGGCGGCACCGACATCGAAGCCCTTCTCCGTGATCGTGCCGGCGAGATCGAACTTGTCGATGGCAACGGCCGCGGTCCCAAGCTTCTTCGCCGAGGAGTCGAGCGCGGCCGCCTTCGTGGTCGTGGTCTTCTTCGAGGCGAGCGCGGTGAGGGCCGCCGTCACGTCCGTCGCCACGGTCGGAGGGATGTCGCCGTGGAGCTGACCCACGGTGGTGATCTGGGGCTCCAGGATCGCCTTCCATTGGGAGAGCGCCTGTTGGCGGTTGAGGAGGTCGGTGGCCGCCTTGGTGTTCGCCCGTTCGCGTCGGAGCCCGTTCGTCGCCCAGACGAAGACCATCATCGCCAGGATGCCGGCGATGAACAGCGCCGTGAGCTGGACCCAACGACGCTGCGCGAAGGGCTTTGGGACCGGAACGGGCCCATGCCGCGGGCCCTTCGACGCGGGACGCGCCTTCGTCTTGCCCTTGCTCTTGATCGCCATCAGACCGTCCTCGGCTGTCGTTTCAGGAAGCGGCCGATGATGATACTGGCCTCGTAGAACAGATACATCGGGATCATCATCGCGAGCATCGTGTACGGGTCCGAGCTGGGCGTGATGACGGCCGCGAAGATCGAGATCCCGAGCAGGGAATACCGTCGGTTCCTCGCAAGGAGCTCGGGACTCAGGACCCCGACCAGCTCCAGGAACACCAGGAAGATCGGGAACAGGAACGACACCCCGAAAGCGAGCGCCACGAGCGTCACGAACCCGACGTAGCGGTCGATCGTGAGGAGCGGCACGACCCCCTGACCGGCGAATCCCAGGAGGAACCCGAGCCCTTTCGGGAGCATCAAGTAGGCCACGACGGCCCCCAGGAAGAAGAGCACGCACGAGGACGCGACGAAGGGGATCGAGTAGCGCTTCTCCTTCGCCGTCAGACCTGGTGCGATGAACCCCCAGATCTGATACAGGAGCACCGGCAGGGCGATCCCCAAGCCGAGGAAGACCACCACCT
>VAYF01000032.1 GCA_005883885.1 Actinomycetota bacterium
TGTTGACCGTGAACGAGGTCGCTGACCTCCTGCGCGTATCCAGGATGACCGTCTACCGGCTGATCAAAGAAGGGCAGATGCCTGCCCTCCGGGTCGGCCGTAGCTACCGCCTCCGCGAGGACGATGTCGACGACTACCTGAGCAAACGCTACACCGAAGCGATGTAGCGGCCCCTACAGCCGGGACCTCCGCGATCGTACGGAGGACCCACGATGAACGAGCACGAGCAGCTCGTCGATCACGCAGCGCGGCACGCCCGCTCGGTCCTGTTCCTCGGCGGGCTCGACGCCGGCAAGAGCACCCTCGCTCGGGCCACCGCCGCGTTCGCGTTGCGGATCGGCAGACGGGTCGCCTACATCGATGCGGACGTGGCCCAGAAGACGGTGGGTCCGCCCGCGACGGTGGGCATGAAGCACATCCGCGAACCCGACGACCTGATCCCCGAGCGGATGGCCGAAGCGGACGCCCTCGGGTTCGTCGGTTCGATCTCGCCGCAGGATCACCTGGTCCCGCTGGTGGGCGCGCTCGGTCGCCTGCGCGACCGAGCGCGCAACGAGGGCGCGGAGCTCCTGATCGTGGACACGGGCGGCGAGGTCTCCGGGATCCGTGGCCAGCTCGTGAAGTACTACAAGGTCGACGTGCTGGAGCCCGACCTCGTGGTCGGGCTCCAGCGCGGCGAGGAGCTCGAGCCGATCCTGGGCGTCGTCGATCGCTTCTTCGGGGTCGAGTCGGTGACGGCGCCCGTCCACCCGGACGTCAAGCCGAGCAGCGTCGAGGACCGGATGGCGATGCGCGAGAAGGCGATGGGGCGCTACTTCGAGAGCGCCCCGTTGCAGCGGTTCCGGGTTCGGCCGACGGTGTTCATGCCGACGTTGCCACCGATGTTCGACCTGCAGACGCTCGACCGGCTCCTGGTCGGGCTGTCCGACGGGCACGGGGGATTCACGGGGCTCGGCGTCCTCGAGCACGTGGCCGACGACGGCGGTCTCCGGCTGCTCTCGCCGGTGGCAGAGCCCCCCAAAGCGCTTAGACTGGGTTCCGTTCGCCTGGAGGACACCTACCGCGTCAAGCGGGTGGATCTCCGGAACCTCTTCGGGACCGAGTGAAAGGCGTGATGGGTTGCCGTCCCTGATCAAGAAGCGCAGGAAGAAGATGCGCAAGAAGAAGCACAAGAAGCTCCTGAAGCGCACCCGGCACCAGCGCATGAAGCTGGGCAAGTAGCGCCCGGAGAGCCCCACGTGGGCGTTCCGAACCGCTCCGGCCCGCTGACGATCCTCGCGGTCACGCTCTCGGTATCGCTGTTCGCCTGTTCCGGGGCATCGCCGACCGCATCCGGATCCGCGTTCGGATCCGCGCCGGTGTCGTTCACGACCTCCGACGGCGTTCGATTGTCCGGTCGGGTCTTCGGACCCCAAGACGCCGGTGCGGGAGTCCTCCTCACCCACATGCTCCCGGCCGACCAGACCTCGTGGTTCCCAGAGGCGGCACATCTGGCGGGCGCGGGATACCGTGTGTTGACCTTCGATCTGCGCGGCTATTGCCCGGGCGGTGACGGGGGGTGTTCGGAGGGGCAGAAAGACGTGAACGCGGCACCGACCGACGTCACCGCGGCGCTGGCGTTCCTTCGGTCCGACGGCCCGACCCGCGTGGCCCTGATCGGCGCCAGCGTCGGGGGAACCGCGTCGTTGGTGGTCGCTTCGGAACAGCATGACGTTGCTGCCGTGATCACCCTGTCCGCGCCGGAGGTGCTGGACTCACTCGCTGCGGGCCCCGACGTGCTCACGAACATCACGGGGGCGAAGCTCTTCATCGCCGGCCTCGGGGACCCCTCGGGGGCGGCGGGGGCGGCGCAGTACTTCTACGACCAGAGCCCGCAGCCGAAGCGGCTCGAGATCGTCACGGCCAGCGATCACGGGACGGACCTGCTCTCCGGCAGCCAGGGGACCCACGTCGGCGAGCTGATCGATGCGTGGGTCGCGATGTACCTGCATCCCGCGGAGCCGTCGTGAGCCGCCCGATCGTGTTCTGCACGGACTACGGGCTGCGAGACGAGTTCGTCGGCGTGTGTCACGGCGTGATGTTCAAGATCGCCCCCGATGCATCGGTGATCGATCTCACCCACGCGATCCCGCGACAAGACGTGATGCGCGGGGCGCTCGTCCTGTCCCGAGCGGCGCCCTACCTCCCTGATGACGCCGTCTATTGCGCCGTCGTGGATCCGGGTGTCGGCTCCGAACGTCGAGCCGTCGCGATCCGCGCCGGAACCGGCGCACTGTTGGTCGGTCCGGACAACGGCGTGCTCTCGCTCGCGTGGGCCGTGCTCGGCGGCGCCGAGGACGCGTTCGAGATCTCGTCCCCCGGCATCGTGCTCCATCCGATGTCCAACACCTTCCACGGTCGCGACGTGTTCGCACCGGCCGCAGCGCACCTCGCGATGGGCACGCCGCTCGAGACGATCGGCCCGCGCCTGAACCCGGACCAGCTGCAGGTGCTCGAGGTGCCGGGGCCGATGGTCGCGCCGGATGCGATCGGCGCTCGGGTGATCGGGGTGGACGGCTTCGGGAACGTGCAGCTCAACGTGACGAACGAGCATCTGGTCGCTGCCGGCATCGAAGGCACCGTCGGCGTCGCCGGTTCGCGCGTTCCGCTCGTCGAGACGTTCACGGACCTTCCCGAGCACGGGTTGGGGGTCATCGTCGATTCGCTTGGGTTCGTCGCGCTGGTGGTCAACAAGGGGAGCGCCGCCGAGATGCTCCATCTGGGCGAGGGCTCCACCGTGGTCCTCGAATAGCTCAGCCCGAGGGAGAGGCCGAGGGCAGCTCGTTCCCGCTCGCAGGGCCTGGGTAGGGCTGCGTCGGCGCCGGCTGCCGGAGCTGCGCGATCAGCGCCACGGCGAGCAGCACGAACAGGACGATCAACGTGATGGCGGTGCCGCGACGCACGGCCCGAGGATATCGGGCCGTGCGACGCTACCCGGCTAGCCTCGCCCCGACCTCCTCGCGCATACGAACGAGGATGGCGTTCAGCTCCTTGGGCTCGGTCAGGTATCGGCGCAGATCGACCTCGAGCGACACGGCTCCGGCATAGCCGCACGCGACGAGGTCATCGAGGAAGGCGTCGAGGGCCAGCACGCCCTGGCCTGGCGGAAGATGCGAGTCCCATCCGCGCCCGGCGTTGTCCGACAGGTGCACGTGCCGGAGGCGATCGCCGAAGCGCCGGCGCACGTCGATCAGATCGTGCTTCGCGACGGCGGCGTGCGACGTGTCCAGCACGAGGTGCGGGATGCCTTCGAGCTCGTCCAGATCCTGGTTCGCGTGGAGCATCAACGGCCGTGACCCCATATGGATCGGGAACATGTTCTCGATGCCGACCGTGATCCCGGTTCGCGCCTCGACCGAGGGAAGCGTCTCGTGGAGCCGGCGGCGGTAGCCGCGCTGCCATCGGTAGGGCGGGTGGGTCACGACGGTCGGGACGCCCGCATCGGCGGCGACCTCCGCCGCTCGCTCGATCTTGCCGATCGGGTCGGTCCCCCAGATCCGACGGGTGAGCAACAACGATGGGGCGTGGATCGCTCCGATCTCGAGTCCATACTCGGCCGCCAGCTTCCGCATCACCGCGGCGTCTTGGCTGGCGGGATCCCTCGTGACCATCACCTCGACGCCTGTGTACCCGCACGCCGCAACGAGCCCGAACGTGTCGCCGAGGGGACGCGCGAAGAAGGCCGCGGTGGAGAACAGCAGACGTGGCCCGGCCATGGGTGACCCAAGGCTAGCCGTCTGGGACCCGCCTCGGGCGGTCGTGCCGTCCCGGATATCCTGTTGCCATGATCATGGCGCTGATCGCGGCCGCCATCGCGTTCGGGTTCGCGGTCATGCTCGCGAAGGAGTTCGTGGCGCGCCGCCGGCCCTATACGGCGCTCTGGGCTTTGGCGCTCCTGCTGTACGGCGTCGCCTCGCTCGTCGTCGTCATCGGCGCGATCGGCGGGTGGACGAGGCTCGAGTACGAGATCTACTGGGCGCTTGGCGCGGTACTCACCGTCCCGTTGCTGGCCGCCGGCGAAGTCGTCCTGCTGTTCCGCGATCGAGTGGTGCTGTGGGTCACCGCGCTCCTGCTCGTGTTCATCGCGGCGTACACGGTAGCCGTGCTCGGCCACGCCCTGTACGACCCCATCGCCCTGGCGAAGCGACTGCCCTCGGGCAAGGACGTCTTCGGGGACGGAACCCCCGCGCACCGGCTTCCGCAGATCGTGTCGATCCCCGCATACACCGTCTTGATCGTGGGCACGTTGTGGTCAGCGTGGAAGATGCGCGGGCGTCCCGAGCTGCGCGAGCGGTTCCTCGGCACGCTGCTGATCGCGTTCGGCGCCACGATCGTCGCCGTCGGCGGGTCGGCATTCGCCGCTGCCGGTGACCTGTTCCTGTTCGCCCTGATGCTGTCCGTTGGCGTCACCGTCATGTTCGTTGGTTTCCTCCGCGCATCACGCCAACGCAAGCCGCTGCCTGCGCCCGTGCAGACGTCCTGAAGCTCGACGGGCCTTCGCGGCCCGATGCCTCAGCCGGCTTCCGGCCAGGCCGGGTCGCCCGGCTCCGACGGCTCCGACCCCGCGGGCTCCACCGTCACCAGCAGGTGATCGAAGGTCGAAGGGTCGATCGCGAGGCGAACCAGGACCGTCCCATCCGGGTAGGGGAGGAAGTCACGCAGGTGCGTGGCGTGGTGCGCCGACACGGCCCACAAGCGGTAGACGAGGCCGGGCGCGGGGAACGGAACACCCCTGCCGTAGACGTAGAGCTCCTGGACGCCTCGCGCGGAGATCTCTTGCGCGTTCCCTCCGAGGGGTTGCCGCAGGAGGGTGGGGTGCTGGACGACGAAGTCGGCGAGCCCCTGCACGTCGGCCGCGGGGACCTGCGCGGTCTTCCGATCCTCGAGCTGGCTGAGCGCCATCCCGCCGGCACCGACCACCAGCACGACGCTCGCCGCCGCCGCGACGAGGCGTCCCGGGGTCCACCGGATCCCCGGCCGCCCTCGCGTATCCATCTCCCGATGGATCCTCGGGAGGAGGGTGTCGGGAGGCGTGGCCGGCTCGGCCTCTAGCGCGAGCTCTCCGGCGACCGCCTGGAACGCGTCGAGCATCATCCGGCACTCGGAGCAGTCCGGGACGTGCTCGGTGAGCAGGCGATCGGCTTCGGCGGCGTCCTCGCCCGACAGGCTCTGGAGCACGTAGCCCGCCAAGAGCTCCTGCGTCTCGTCGTGGCGGTCGATCACCCTGTCTCCTCCAACGCCGCGCGGAGCTTCCGCATCGCCGCGAACGTCCTCGTCTTCACGGTCCCGAGCGGGATCCCCAGCTCCTCGGCGATCTGCACCTGGGTCTTTCCGCCGAAGTACGCCATCTCGAGCACCTGTCGTTGTTCGGGGGGGAGGCCTGCGAGGGCCTCTCGGACCTCCTTGCGCCGCACGCCGAGGTAGGACTCCTCGGCGATGGCATCCGCAGGGTCTTCGCCGACCAGCGGCTCGAGGTTCGCCGCCCGTTCGGATCTCGCGTGCAGCCGGGACTCGCGTCTCACCAGATCGACCGCCCGATGGTGAACCAGCGCCAGGAAGAACGTTCGGAAGGGGCCCCGTGCCGGGTCGTAGGCCTCGGGCGTTCGCCAGAGGGCCATGAAGGCATCGTGGACGACGTCTTGGGCCAAGATCTGCTGACCCGTCACGCGATACGCGAGCCCGTAAGCCGATCCGGCGTATCGGCCGTACAGCTCGTCGAACGCGCCGCGGTCGCCTGAGGAGAGTCGCCGGTGGAGCTCCAGATCCTCGCGGTCGCTGTCGCGCACGGACCGTATCCTCCCAGCCGATGCGAAGCGTCGTCCTTTACACGCGCAGCGGTTGTCACCTGTGCGACGAAGCGCGGAGCGCGATCCTGTCCGTCCTCACGCGCGAGCCGTTCTCCTTCGATGAGGTGGACATCGACACGGACGACGACCTGATGCGCGACTACGGCATCAGGATCCCCGTCGTGACCGTGGACGGTGAGGAGCGGTTCGAGATCGCCGTGGACGAGAACGAGCTGGAGGGACTGGTCCGGATACGCTAGGCGTATGCCCGAGCGAGGCGGTTCCCCGTGACCACCCGGCCCGTCCCCGACGCCACCGTTACCCGCCTCCCGCTCTACCTTCGGGTGCTGGTGGAGCTCGCGGATCAGGGTGAGGCGACGGTGTCCTCGGACGTCCTGGCCGACGCAGCGGGGGTGTCCAGCGCGAACGTCCGCAAAGATCTCTCCCACCTGGGGTCCTACGGGACGCGGGGCATCGGCTACGACGTTGCCCATCTGATCCACGAGATCCGACGGTCCCTCGGGCTGACGCAGCACTGGTCGATCCTGATCGCCGGCGTCGGTAACCTGGGACAGGCGCTCGCGCGGTACAAGGGGTTCGCCGAGCGTGGGTTCCGCGTGGCGGCCCTGATCGATGTGGATCCGGCGAAGGTCGGCACTCGCATCGACGGCATGGAGGTGCGGCATCTCGACGAGCTGCCGAAGCTCGTGCGCGCCGAGCGGGTCGCGATCGGTGTGATCGCGACCCCCGCGACCGATGCGCAGGACGTCGCGGACCGGATGGTGCAGGCGGGGCTCCGCTCGATCTTGAACTTCGCGCCGGCGATGCTCACGGTCCCCGAAGGGGTCACGATCCGCAAGGTCGACCTCGCGATCGAGCTGCAGATCTTGTCCTACTACGAGAAGCGCGACGCTCTCCGCGAGCTCAAGGGATCGGTCGGCAAGCCTGGGGGTGCTATCGCGGGATCGTGAGCCAGATCACGACCGCCACGATCACCAGCATGACCACCAGGATCATGAACTGGATGGCGCCCTGATCCAGGAGGGGCGTTTGGATCGCGAACAGCAGGATCGAGCCGACGAGGAACATCAGCGAGTAGCGCGGGACGCTGCCGGTGTTGTACTTCATCGACAGCACCGTCTCGGGCCCACCCCCGATGAAGTGTGCCTGCACGACGGCGATCGGGGTGCCGTTCGCCGCCTTGGCGAACTCGAGCGAATCGACCCCGAACTGCGTCGTCTGGATCGCATCGAGCGCGTCCGCGTTGCGGCCCAACGTGGCGTTCGCCTGGGTGGCGAGGAAGCTGGTGGCGGCGCCCTGGACCGATTGGATGTCGGCCGCCTGCGTGACAGGGTTCGGTTGGCTCCACGTCGGTGGATTGGGGTACTGGGCGTATTCCGGAGAGATGTCTCCCGAAGGCGCGATGCCGGCGTCGACCACCTGCCACGCCGGCTCGGATCCTCGGGGACCGAGGTTGGTCTTCGTGTCCGGGCCCTGCGACCAGAACCCGAACATCCAGATGGACGATTGGATGATCATCCAGCCGGAGAAGGCGACCATCAGGACGAGGTACCCCATCCACCGCCCGAACACCGCGGCGAGCAGCACGTACACGCTGCCGATGAACAGGATGAAACCGGCGAGCACGACCCCGCCACCCTTGAATAGCGTCCCGCACGCGACGTTGAACCCGAGGCAGGTGTCGGCGAGCATCAGGGCTTCTCCGTGACGACACCGTTCTTCTGCGCGAGCGCGAGGGCCTTGACTTGGGCGGCGGGATTCGTGCAGATGTTGTCGTCGTAGGCCACCACCTGGGAACTGATGCTGATCAGGTAGGTGACGATGTCGTTGATCTGTTGGTCGTCGAGGGCGCCGGCGTAGCGGATGCTCCACGAGGGCATGTCGCCGCGTCCCTGCTGGATCACCTGATAGATGTCGTTCACGCTGACGATCGTCGGATGCCCTCCGGTGGGGTCGAGGATGCCCGCGCAGATGGTGGTCAGGTTCGGTGGATACCCGTAGCCGGGAGCGCCGGTCGTCGGGTCGGTGTACGGGACCACGCCGCCCTTCAGCTCGTTGCCGTGGCAGCGGGTGCAGCCGACCCCGAGCTGGTTGTCCGCCGAGTATGGCAGCACCGCCTGGGCTCCGCGCTCGACGGCGAGCGTGCGGAGCTCGTTCTCCTGACTCAGGTTCCGCGAGGGCTCGAAGAGCCACTGCAAGGGGAACCAGATCACGAAGAACGTCATCAGCACCACGCCCCAGCCCTGCAGCCGGTTGAGCAACGGGGTCTCGAGCGCCGCGTCGGCGGGCCCGGGACGGAGGGCGTTCGGAACCTCGGCCTTCCTGCCGCGGGCCCGGTTCCGAAGGACGAACGCCGCGATCGACAGGGCGATCGCGAGGGCGCCGAGCGTCACCAGGATGATCCCTGTGGTGTTCGTCGCGGCCAGCATCGTCCGCCCCCTCAGCCCGGCGCGACGCAGAAGGGGCCTTGCGCGGGCTCGTTGATCGTGTTCGTTCCGCGCGGCGGCCCGAGGATGACCCCGGACGTGTCGACCGTCACCTGATCGCCCTCGATCGTGAGCATGAACCGGTCCATCCCGCGTGGCGCGGGGCCCAGCTGGTACTCACCGGCGTCGTTGTATTTCGATCCGTGACAGGGGCACTCGAACCACTGGGATTGCTGACAGAACGGCACGCGGCATCCCAGATGCACGCAGCGCTGGTAGAGGGGCATGATGCCCTGCGCGGTCACCTGCAGCCCCGGGTAGTTCGCCTGGCCGGATCCCGGGGTGCCGCTCCACTCGACGACGTAGAAGCGGCCTTGCCCGACGTAGAACGGCTGCTTGTTGCTCTCGATGAACGACTTGATGTCGTTGACCGACCCCGCGGAGATCTTGGATCCGAACCCACCACGGAGGTTCGGCCACAGGAAGCCGACCGTCCCGAACCCGAACTCGGCGGAGAAGAGCAGCACCGAGGAGATCAACGCGCGGCGCTGGAAGTCACGGCGCGACACGACGGGGACGGGCTTGGCCGCCGGTTCGGCCTGCCGCCCCGCCTGCCTGCTGGCGCGGAGCAACGACAGGCTGAAGAACAGGGCGAACAGGATGATGCCGACCAGCACGAGGATGACGGCGAGCGTGGCGGTGGAGAGCCCGAGCGCGGTCACAGTTCGAAGAACACCCCCTGCGCCCACGGCCAGATCCAGTTGTAGCCCTCACCTCGGAAGAACGACCCGATGATCGTGAGGACCGCTCCGAACATGAACAGGACCGTGAACAGGGTGATCGCGATCTTCCGGTCGCCGGGCAGGACGCTCGGGTTCCGGTCGACGTAGGGGACCGCCGCGAGCCCGACGAGGATGAAGGTCGGGATCGAGATGCCGGCGACCATCGGGTGGAAGTAGCGGAGCAGCTCCTGCAGCCCGAGGAAGTACCACGGGGCCTTCGAGGGGTTCGGCGTGAGGTTGGGGTTCGCGACCTCACGCAGGGGCGCGTTCAGGAACGTCGAGAACACGAGGAGCCCGGCGAAGAGGATGAGCATCGCGATGAACTCCTCGAGCAAGAGATGCGGCCACACGTTGACGCGGTCGCCCTGCTGACGCTCGACCCGCTGGATGCCTTCGGGCGGCACGAGGGCGAGCAGGCGGTGCTTCTCCGGGGCGCCCTTCTTCGGGGTCGGGATCCCGCCCGTGGGCAGCGGCGCATCGCGCCGCGGCACGGTGGCGGGTGCGGCCGCGACGGCGGTCGCCGTCGCGGTCGCCGCTGCGGGGGCTGCCACGGCCACGGCCGGAGCCGGGGCCGCTGCCGCTGCAGCCGCGGCAGGAACCGCTGCCGGTGCCGCTGCCCCGGCGCCGTCGCCGCCCGTCGCCGCCGCGGTGGCGGGCGGCGACGGATGCGCTTCGGCCGCGTCTGGATTCGCGTCGTGGTAGGCGCGGATCGCCTTCGACCGGGCGCGCCCCTCGGCGACGCGCCGGTCGGTCCCCGCGGCGAGCTGGGCGTCCAGCGTCTGCTGGTAGACGCCCATGTCCTTCGGGACTTCCTCCCAGTTCACAACGTCGCCTCCCTACATCGGCCCCGAGATGCCGCCGTCTTTGCGGATCCGCCAGAAGTGAACCGCGAGGAACAGCACCAGCACGAACGGCAGCGCGAGGACGTGGAGCACGTACCACCGGAGCAACGTGTTGGGGCTCACGATCGCTCCACCGAGCAGCAGGAAGTTGGCCTGCTTCGCGATGAAAGGGGAGTAGCCCGCGAGCGAGGTGCCGACCGTGATCGCCCAGATCGCCAGCTGGTCCCACGGGAGCAGGTAGCCCGTGAACGACAGCCCCAGCGTCAGGAACAGAAGGACGACGCCAACGACCCAGTTGAACTCGCGTGGCGGCTTGTATGCCCCGGTGTAGAAGACGCGCGCCATGTGCAGCGTCACCGACAGCACCATCAGGTGCGCACCCCATCGGTGCAGGTTGCGGACGAGGTCGCCGAAGAACACCGACGTCCGGATGGATTGCATGTCTCCGTACGCCGTCGCGCCGCCGATGTCGGCCATCGGACGGTAGAAGAACATCAGGAAGATCCCGGTCAGCGTCAGCAGCACGAACAGGAAGAACGAGATCCCGCCGAGGCAGAACGTGTAGGTCAGCTTGAGCCCGTGACGCTTCACCTTCGTCGGGTGCAGATGCCAGAGGACGTTGTTCATCGTTGCGAGCGCGCGATCCCGGGATGTGTCCTTGTAGCCCTTCCGGTAGATCGAGCCCGGGCGGAACATCGACTTCCAAACCTCAGACTCGCGGAGATCCGGCAGCTTGATCTTCGCCACGCTTCTCCTTCTACCTTCCTCGCGCGATCCTCACGACGGTCACTCCGGGGCCGCCTGCGAGGCAGGGACCTCGGCCATCGTGCGCCGCCCGCCGGCCGACTCCGGCAGGCGCGCATAGTACAGCGTGTCCGTCGGGCACCGGTCCACGCACACCGAACACCGCGTGCACGCGTTGTCATCGACGACGAAGACGGCGTTCGCCACGCCCACCTCCGCCTCGATCGCGTCTTCGTCGGCGTCCCGGACGATGTCGGTCGACATCATCCAGATGCAGTTCCAGGGGCACACGTCCTCGCAGGCTCGGCAGAGGATGCAGTTATCGGGGTCGAGCATGAGGTGCTTCGGCGACTTCACGCCCTGCGCGAGCCAGGCGGCGTCGACGGCCTCGACGACGTAGTCATCGTGGATGTCGACCTCGGTCTTCGTGAACGGCATGTGCGCTCCTACCGGTACCCGCCGGAGGGTCGGGAGTCTCCGCTGCTGCCGCGCAGCTTGCGACGCCAGTTCTGCATCGCTGCCGAGGCCACGAGGACGGTGACGATGGGACCCGTGGTGAGCCCCATCGCGATCGCGTCACGGACCTGCTTGTACCCCTCCAGGCTGAGCGGGTTCGTGATGCTGGTT
>VAYF01000127.1 GCA_005883885.1 Actinomycetota bacterium
CCGCGGGAGACCTCGCTGGGTCGCCCACCGGCCGTTGCCGTCCATCACGATCGCGACGTGCTCGGGGACCTTGGTCCGGTCGATGTCGTTGAGGTAGCTGCTCACAGCGCGGTCCTCACGAGCATGGGGACGGACTTCATCCGCCGCTCCAGGTGGTATTCGACGAAGCCGAACAGGAGCGAACGGGAGCGGCGGCGGGTCCGTTCGTCGACCTCCAGCACGAGGCCTGCGTGGGAGAGCTCGGTGGTCGCCAGATGGGAGAGCAGTGCGAGCACGTCCGGCGACACGGCGGCGGCGTCGTGGTCGGCGCACGCCGGGCACACGGCGCCACCGAGCCCCGCGGACCAGAGCCGGACATCGGACGACCCGCAGACGGCGCACGCCGTGAGGGCAGGGTGGAAGCCCGAGAGGGAAAGGAGCTTCAGCAGGAACGACTCGGTGACGGCCGCCGGATCGGCCGGCTTCGCGTCGAGGGCCCGGAGCCCGGACAGGAGGAGGAGCGCCAGCCGGACGTTCCGTTCGTGCTCTTCCGAGACCTTGTCGACGGCCTCGAGCATCGTCTCGCCGGCCGCGAACAGGCTCAGGTCGTCCCGGATGTTCCGGTGCGGCGCGATGATCTCCGCCTGGGTGATCGTGTCGAGCGCGCCGCGACCCCGGTAGAGCATCAGGTTGACGTGGGTGAACGGCTCGAGCCGCCCTCCGAACCTCGAGGTGGTCTTCCGGATGCCCTTGGCGACGGCGCGAACCTTGCCCGAACCCTGGGTCAAGATGGAGACGATCTTGTCGGCTTCGCCGAGCTTGATCGAGCGCAGGACGATCCCCTGCTCCTTGTAGGGGGGCATAGGCGGATGGTAGCGCCCGAGGTGTTGCGAGAACCCCGTTCGGAGTGTGGCGTTTCCGTTGCGGCCGAAGGCGCGGCCCGCGAAGCGGGCCGCGCCTGGGGGCTGGTTCGGGCCATCGGCGCCGGCGAAGATCTCGGGAGGGCGCTCACTCCTGGGGACAGGCCGTTCGATCTGCGTGCGACAGCTCGCGGATCTCTTCTCCGAAGTTGGTGCGCCCTTCCAGCTCGGGGTTGCGGGCCTCGAACGAGATCATGGCGCCGAACCCCGACCCGAAGACCGTCGCGAACGCCGACACCTCTTGCCCGGTGCAGCTCGCGGTCGGCGTTGCCCTCGTCCGGGAGGCCGAGCCACCACAGGGCTCGGGCGAGCCCGTCGTGAGCTTCCGGCGTCTCGGCGTCCTCAAGGACGCCGGCGAACGCATCGCGCGCGGCCGCCCAATCACCGAGGGTCAGGAGCTGCACTCCCCGGTCGAGTTCGGCGTACCCAGCCTCGCGGCTCATGCGGGCATCCTGCCTCGCGTCCGGCGGTGTTGGGAAGGGGTGGACGGGTCGCAGGTGGAGAAAGACCCCAGCTGCTTATCGCCGAACCGGTTCATGCCGATGAAGGCGGCGTGAAGGCATCGCACGTCCCCGAAGAACGCCCGAGCATCTCGGCTCCATCCCCCGATAGACAAGATGACCATCGTGATCGAGCGGCCTACGAGAGCACGCTTGTCGCCTCGGCAGCGGACGGAGACGTAGATGCCTTCGAAGAGCTGTACCGCACCCACGTGGGTGGCGTTGCCCGCCACGTGCGCCTACGCCTCGGCAAGGCGGACGAAGACGCCGTTGCCGAGGTGTTCGTTCGAGCCTGGGCAGGGATCTCCTCGTATCGGGACGTCGGACGACCGTTCGGAGCGTGGCTGTTCGGCATCGCACGCCACGTCATCGCGGATGAGTTCCGTGCCCGGTCGCGGACGTTCCCCGTCGCGGAGCCGCCGGAACGTGCGGTCGAGCCGATGACGGCCGAGCTGCTCGCGCTGCGGGAGGCGATCGATCACCTCCCGGAGGATCAGCGCCACGTGATCGAACTCCGCTACCTCGCGGGTCTCACGAACGATGAAGTGGCTGCCGCCATGGAAGCGACCCCCTCCGCCGTGAACACGAAGCGGTGGCGGGCTCTCCTCGTGCTGCGAGACGTCCTGAAGGACGCGCCATGAGCGAACATCCGACCCCTAGCTCCAACGTCAGCCCATTCCCGGGGCACGATCAGGACGTCGCCGGCGTCGAGGAGCTGCTGGATCGGCTCCTGGTGACATCGGTCGAGGCCGACCGAACGTGGTCGATCGTCAGGGAGCGGATAGGTTTCGATCAGGGGATCGCTCCACTCCGGCCGCGTCGTCGATCCCGTCGCGCGCTCGCGCTCGCGATCGCGGCAGCGCTGATGATGAGTGGTGTTGCCCTCGCTGCACTCGCGAATCAAGGACAACCCTCAGGGCATCCCAGGACGCCGAGTGGCCGTGGGGCGCAAGGGTTCCACGGTCCAGCGCTCCGTCCAGGAACGGGAGATGAGCATCCGACGGTCACGCCCACCACGATCGATGTCGACGCGTCCCCGAGCCCGGGGACCAGTCCACCGCACAGGACCAACCGCAAGATCAGCCTGATCCCACCGACGTCCAGTCAGGCGCAAGCCCGAGCACGGACGGGAATCAGGATCCTTCTCCCTCGGCTCAGGCGACCGACCAACAGTCCTGAATCGCCCGGACGAAGGTCGTAGCAGAAAATCCCCCGCCCGATCAGAGCGTTCCAGCCCGTTGAACCGATAGAGCGGATGAGGAAAGGCTCCTCGACAAGGGCGAACCCGCCGCGAGGCGGGGGCGCAAAGCATGAGGCCTCGGTCGTGCGAGGTGGCTCGGCTACCGAAAGGAGAGGTACGTGATCGGAACCAGGACTCTCTCGCGCAACAGGCAGGTGCGGCTCGCCGCCGTCCTGATCCTCGGCGTGCTGTACGCCATGATCCGGATGGGTGCCGGTACGCCGACCGCCCACGCGGCGACCCAAGGACCGACCTGTCACGGGCAGCCCGCGACGATCGTCGGAACCGCGGGAGCCGACCACATCTGGGGAACATCCGGACGGGACGTCATCGTCGGACTCGGCGGCAACGACGTGATCAACGGACGTGGCGGCAACGACGTGATCTGCGGCAACCGCGGGGCGGATCTGATCTTCGGTGGGACCGGAGCGGATGAGCTTTCCGGCGGCGACGGCAACGACACGCTCGAAGGGGGCGGCGGCGCAGATGACCTCCAAGGGGGCGACGGCAGCGACGACCTCCAGGGCGACAACGGCGACGACAACCTCCAGGGCGACGCCGGCGACGACACGCTCGATGGTGGTTCGGGCGATGACGTCGAGAACGGCGGCAGCGGCGACGACAGCGCGATCTGTGTCGTGAGCGACGTCGAGAACGACGACTGCCAGGGAGACGAAGACACGCAGGTGTAACGCGGGCCGTAGCCCCTCCCAGGGGAAGAGCTACCGCCCGTATGGAGCGGGCACGGGTCCGAGGATCCGTGCCCGTTCTCGTATCGGGCGCCGCCTGCTCAACAAGGCGGATCGCCGTGTGAAGTCGCGCGACCAGAGATGGTCCGTCGCGACGGTCCCTCACGCACCCATCGGGTGCCACACCGTCTTGAACTCGACGAACGCCGTGATCTCCGAGAGGTGCTGCTCCGCCGGTCCGGCCCGATGCACCCGCTTGACGTTGTCGGCGGCCGCGCGCTCGGCGTCCGCGACCAGTTCGTCGGGACAGCCGGTGAGATCGATCGCGTTCACGTCCATATGGGCTGCGAGCCACGGCACGAGCTCGCTCGGCGATCCCGTCAAGATGTTGATCACCCCGCCGGGGATGTCGGAAGTGGCGAGCGCCTCGGCGAGCGAAACCGCGGGGAGTGGCGAGCGCTCGCTCGCCACTGCGATCGCCACGTTCCCCGACACGACCACGGGGGCGATGCGGCTCACCGATCCGAGCAACGCGGGCTCCGAAGGCGCGATGATCCCGACCACGCCGGTCGGCTCGGGGATCGTGAAGTTGAAGTAGGGGCCGGCCACGGGGTTCGCACCACCGGCGACCTGGGCGATCTTGTCGGCCCAGCCCGCGTACCAGACCCACCGGTCGATCGCGAGGCTCACTTCGCCAGCGGGATCCGACGCCCCGGACTCCCGGAGCTCGTCCTCGAGCTGCGCCCGACGGCCCTCCATGATCTCGGCAACGCGGTACAGGATCTGACCCCGGTTAGAGGCCGTCCTCGAGGCCCAGCCACCGAGCGCCCCGCGGGCGGCGACGACCGCGTCGCGGAGATCCTTCCGGGAGGCGCGCGCCGCGTGCGCCAACAAGCGCCCGTCCCCCGACCAGACCTCGAACGTCCTGCCCGACTCGCTCCGGGGGAACTGCCCGCCGACGTAGAGCTTCGCGGTCCGGCGGACGGGGAGACGCTGGTCCGAGCTCACGACACGGGCTCCAACCGGACGTACGGCTCCAGACCGTGCCGGCCGCCCTCGCGACCGAAGCCGCTCTCCTTGTAGCCGCCGAACGGCGAGGACGGGTCGAACCGGTTGAAGGTGTTCGCCCAGACGACGCCGGCGCGCATCCGCTCCGCCATCCAGAGGATCCGCGAGCCCTTCTCGGTCCAGATGCCGGCGCTCAACCCGTAGGGGGTGTTGTTCGCCTTCTCGACCGCTTCCTCAGGCGTGCGGAACGTGAGGATCGAGAGGACCGGTCCGAAGATCTCCTCGCGGGCGATCCGGTGGGACTGCGACACCCCGGTGAACAACGTGGGCGCGAACCAGAAGCCGCGGTCCGGCAGGTCGCACGGCGGCTGATACATAATCGCGCCTTCCTCGACGCCCCTCGCGACCAGCTCCCCGATCTTCTCGAGCTGCGCCCGCGAGTTGATCGCGCCGATGTCCGTGTTCTTGTCGAGGGGGTCGCCGACCCGCAACGTGCCGAGGCGAACCTTCAGCTTCTCGAGCAGCTCCTCGAACACCGGCTCCTGCACCAGCAGGCGGGAGCCCGCGCAGCACACGTGGCCCTGGTTGAAGAAGATCCCGTTGACGACGCCCTCGACCGCTTGGTCGACCGGCGCATCCTCGAACACGATGTTCGCGGCCTTGCCGCCCAGCTCCAGCGTGAGGTGCTTGCTCGTCCCGGCGACCGCTCGGCGGATCTGCTTCCCGACCTCCGTGGAACCGGTGAACGCCACCTTGTCGACGTCGGGGTGTCCGACGAGCGACGCCCCGGTCGCACCGGCCCCGGTCAGGATGTTCACCACGCCGGGCGGGAGATCCGCCTGCTGGATCACCTCACCGAGGAGCAGCGCCGTGAGCGGCGTGGTCTCCGCCGGCTTGAGCACCGCGGTGTTGCCGGCCGCGAGCGCGGGCGCCAGCTTCCACGCGGCCATCAGCAGAGGGAAGTTCCAGGGGATCACCTGCCCGGCGACCCCGAGCGGCGTCGGCGTCATCGCCGGGAACGCGTACTCGAGCTTGTCGGCCCATCCCGCGTAGTAGAAGAAGTGCGCGGCGGCGAGCGGCAGGTCGACGTCGCGCGACTCCTTGATCGGCTTGCCGCCGTTCATCGACTCGAGGACCGCGAACTCGCGCGCGCGCTCCTGGAGCGCGCGCGCGATCCGGTAGAGGTACTTCGCTCGTTCCGACCCGGGCAGGTCCCGCCAGGCGGTCACGTACGCGCTCCGCGCGGCCGTGACCCGTACCGATCCTGCAGCCGGACGATGTCCTTGGACTCGGGGGCCGGCGCGTACTCCCACGCCGGCATCACCGGCTGCGCCGCGGCGACGGGTTCGACATCGGTCATCGGCTCACGCTTCCCTCGAGCGCATGCTCGATCTCGTCCAGGTGCTCCTGGCGATCCTCCCATCGGTTCGTCGTGAACCAGCGTTCGGTCGCCGCCTCGAGCCGCTCGTCGGAGAGCGATGCGATCCTTCGGTCGGTCTCGTCCCCGATCTGGACCGCGAGCAGCGCGGCCGCTCGCGGCTCGAGCGCGAGGAGGAACCGCTTCGCGGTGTCGTTGATCCAGTCGACCGTCGCGTCGTCGTGCGGCGGTGGCGTCAGACCGCGATCCACCATGTCGATGATGACCAGCGCGTGCTGATCCCAGAACGCGAGGTGCCCGAGGACCGCGGCGGGCGTCCAGCCGGCGGGCATCGGCGTCCGGAGTTCGTCATCCGTAGCCCGGTCGGCGAAGGCGCGCATCCGCTCGAGCTGCAGGCGGTTCGCTTCGACGAACGAGCGATCGAACGGCACGGCTCTCCCCCTCAGTCGAGCGTGAAGTAGTCGGGACCCTGGTAGCGACCGGTGCGCTCCTTGGCGATCTGCATCAACACGTCGTTCAGCAGGCTCGACGCGCCGATCCGGAAGCGGTTCGGGGTCATCCAGACCGGACCGAGCGTCTCGTGGAGCATGACGAGGTAGCGGATCGCGTCCTTCGCCCTGCGGACGCCGCCGGCGACCTTGATCCCCACGGCGCGGCCGGTGTCCCGGTGGAAGTCCCTCGCCCCCTCGAACATGCACAGCGCGGTGGGGAGCGTCGCGTTCACCCCGATCTTGCCGGTCGACGTCTTGATGAAGTCGGCGCCGGCCGCCATCGCGAGCGCGCTCGCTTGGCGGACGCGATCGTAGGAACCGAGCTCGCCGGTCTCCAGGATCACCTTGAGAGACGCGGCCCCGGCGGCCTCGCGCGCGGCGACCAGCTCCTCGAACGCCTGCTGGTAGCGGCCTCCTAGGAAGAGCGACCGGTTGAGCACGATGTCGACCTCGTCGGCGCCCATCGCCACGACGTCGCGGATCTCTTGCAGCCGAACCTCGAGGGGGCCGAGCCCTGCGGGGAACCCGCCCGCCACGCTCGCGACGCGGACCGTCGACCCGGCGAGCTGCGTGACCGCCGTGGGGACGAGCCAGGGGTAGATGCAGACCGCCGCCACCGAGGGGACCGTCGGGTCGAGCGGATCGGGGCGCACGGCCTTCGAGCACATCGCGACGATCTTGCCGACGGTGTCCGTGCCCTCGAGGGTGGTCAGGTCCGTGCACCGGATCGCGAGGTCGAGCGCCCACAGCTTCGCGTCACGTTTGATCGACCGGGTGGCGAGCGCGGCGGCACGCTCCTCCAACCCGACCGCATCCACGGCGGGGGTGCGCGTGATCATCGTCGACGCAACGGATGAGCTGATCACGGGCGATAGCGGGGCGAAGCTGCTCATGCCGACCAGGGTAATCGACGTGTCGTGGGAGCGGCGCCGCCGATAGGCTCGGCGCCGATGCCGACCATTCGATCGCTCCTCCTCCTCGTGATCCTCTGCGCCGGAGGGATGTCGTGCTCCAGCTCGGGCACCGCGTCGTCGTGCGCGCCGAGCGGCCCGACGCAGACGGTCGACCTCAAGGACTTCGCGTTCGAGCCCGCCTGCATCGGCGCGTCGACCGGGTCCACGATCGCGTTGCGGAACACCGGGAGCACCCTGCACACGTTCACGATCACCGGAACCGCGATCGACCAGAAGCTCGACGGAGGCGCGGATGGCCAGGTCTCGCTCGCCGGGATCGCGCCGGGGACGTACGCGGTCGTGTGCACGGTCCACCCGCAGATGACGGCGACGCTTCAGGTGACCTAGAACCCCAGCCGCTCGAGCGCGCGCGGGTCGCGCTGCCACTCCTTCAGGACCTTCACGTGGAGATCCAGGTAGACCTTCGTGCCCAGGAGGAGCTCCATCTCCTCGCGGGCACGTGACCCGATCGTCTTCAGCGTCTCGCCGCCGCGGCCGATCACGATCCCCTTCTGCGACTCACGTTCGACGATCAGCGACGCGTGGACCTTGGTCAGCGAGTCGTCGTACTCGAGCTCCTCGACGACGACCGCGATCGAGTGAGGGACCTCCTGCCGCGTGACGGCCAGCGCCTTCTCGCGCACGATCTCCGCGAGTCGCACGTCGAGCGGTTGATCCGTGATCGTCTCCTCGGGATACAGCGCGGGGCCTTCGGGGATCCGTTCGAGGATCACCCGCCGGAGCATGCCGACGCCTTTGCCCTGCCGGGCGGATACGGGCACGATCTCGTCGTAGTCGCCGAGCGCTCCCGCCGCGGCGAGTTGGGGAACCTCCGACCGGCCGAAGGTGGCGTCGACCTTGTTCACCACGCAGATCGCGCGGGCCCCCGTCGGCCGGACCCGGTGCTCGTAGACGAACGCGTCGCCCGTCCCCACCCCCGCGGCCGCATCCACGACGTGCAGGACGACGTCGACGCCCGACACCGCGTCACCCACGAGCTCGTTCAGCCGCTCGCCGAGCAGCGTCCTCGGCTTGTGGTACCCCGGGGTGTCGGTCAGCACGACCTGCGCCCCCTCGGTCGACCAGATCGCGTGGATCCCGCGACGCGTCGTCTGCGGCTTCTCGGAGAC
Source organism: Actinomycetota bacterium (assembly GCA_005883885.1). Classification (GTDB taxonomy): domain Bacteria; phylum Actinomycetota; class UBA4738; order UBA4738; family HRBIN12; genus AC-51. Next base: position 8,289 of record VAYF01000127.1, read on the forward strand.
GATCGCGACCTTCTGGCCGACGAGCGCGTTCACGAGGGTGGACTTGCCGACGTTCGGTCTCCCGACCACGGCGACGACGCCGCTCCGGAAGGCGGTCATCGTCCCAGGTCGTTCGGGCCGAACGCGCTGGGGAGCAGGTCCTCCGTCGATCCGGCGTTCGCCGGCATCGATCATGCGGCCGACGGCGTTGCGCTCGGCGCAGACCGACACGGGATAGCTCGCGTTCTCGATGTTCTGGCCCGTGAAGATCTGACCATTCGCGATGACCGCGGCGCCCACCGGGAAACCCGAGTACGGCGCGTACGCCCGATCCATCGCGGCTCGAGCTTCGCGAAGCGCTTCGTCGATCAGCGCGTGCCCATCCATCGGGTCGATGGTACCCGCCGAACCCTGGGCTCCCGCTGTGGCATCATCGAGCAGCCCGAGTTCGAGGGTCCTCGGACCCCCAACCCGCTGGAGGCTCTCGATCGGTGTCGCGATCGCCTGAGAGGTTCGCTTCCTGGACGGTGATCGTGCTGATAGGGGCGGTGTTCTCGCTCAATACGGTGCCCGCGGTGGGCCGAACCGTGACGCCGACGTGCCACGGTCGCAGAGCGAGCATCGTCGGCACCCCGGGGAACGATCTCCTCCGCGGCACGCGGGGTGCGGATGTGATCGTCGGCCTCGGCGGCGACGACATCATCCTCGGCAGGGGTGGGGACGACGTGATCTGCGGGAACGGGGGGGATGACGAGCTGATCGGGTTCAGCGGCAACGACATCCTGCTCGGAGGCTCGGGCTTCGATGGTCTGTTCGGGGTCACCGGTGATGACCAGGAGTTCGGCGGAAGGGGCCGCGACCTGATGACCTCGGGCGGCGGTGATGTCGGTCGGGACATCTTGAACGGGGGCCCGGGGAACGACGCGCTGCTGAACGCCGGCCCGGGGGACGACAGGCTCCAGGGCGGATCCGGGAACGATGCGATGATCGGTGGACCAGGATCCGACTTCTTGTTCGGCGCCGCGGGGAACGACCTCATCGACGGAACCCGGTCCTCGGCAGCCGATGGGCAAGATCGGATGTGATGGGCTGCGTGCGACGATCGTCGGCACGCCTGGTCCGGACGTCCTGTTCGGAACCCCCGCGCGGGATGTGATCCAAGCGTTGGGTGGCAACGACGCGGTATCCGGACTCGGTGGCGATGACGTCATCTGTGGTGGGAGAGGTCGGGATCTGCTGGACGGCGGGGACGGGAACGACGTCGTGATCGGCGGACCGGGCGCGGATCTGCTCGAGGGCGGGTTCGGCCAGAACGTCATGCGTGGCGGCGGAGGGAACGACGCGATCCACGGCGGCAACGGGAACGACCTCATCAGCGGCGGCCCGGGGAACGATGCGATCTACGGCGACGATGGGAGCGACCGGATGTTCGGCGGCGCCGGCGACGACGTGATCGGAGGCGGCTACGGTCTCGACCGGATCTTCGGCGAGGGGGGCGACGACGTGCTCTTTGGGCTCGAGGGGAAGGACGCCACGTTGGGGGGGCCGGGCTTCGACGTGTGCCTCGACTGGGAACGGAGGGCCGCCGGATGCGAGTCGAGCCGAGCCGGCCGGCGCTGAGGAGGTTCAGTCCCCCGCGAGGCTCTCTTCCGGATCGGCCGACTCGGGCTCCCGCGTGATGAGGACGGTCGACACCCGGCGTCCCTGGACCTCTTCCGCCTTGAACCGTAGGCCCTGGAACCCCGTTTCCTCACCCGGATCCGGGATCTTGCCGAACAGCTCCAGGACGAGCCCCCCGACCGTGTCCCACTCTTCGTCCGGGAGCTCCGAATCCAGCAGCTCGTTCACATCGTCGATCGAGGTCTTCCCGGACACGCGGTAGACGCCGTCGCCGACCTCGACCATGTCGGGCACCTCGGTGTCGTACTCGTCGGTGATCTCCCCGACAAGCTCCTCCAACAGATCCTCGAGCGAAACGATGCCGGTGACCGATCCGTACTCGTCGGTCACGATCGCCTGGTGGAACTTCTCCAGCTGCATCTCCCGCAGCAGGTCCGCCACCTTCTTCGACTCGGGCACGAACCGCGCCGGCCGGCAGATGTCGGTGAGCGGCATGTCGTCGTCGCCCTGGTAGAGCGCCTTGAGGACGTCCTTCGCGAAGACGACCCCCACCACGTCGTCGAGGTCCTCGTGGAACACCGGGATCCGGGAGTAGCCGTGTTCGAGCACGAGCGCCTGCACATCGCGCAGGGTCGCGGTGTCCTCGACCGCGATCACGTCCGGCCGCGGCACCATCACCTCGCGGACGATCGTGTCGCCGAACTCGAAGATGGAGTGGATCAGCTCCTTCTCCCCCTCCTCGATCACGCCCTCCTCGGATGCGACCTCGGCTGAGGCTCGGAGCTCCTGCTCCGTGATGTAGGGGCCTTCCTTGAGACCCTTGCCGGGCATCAGCACGTTGGCGAACACGAGGAGTGCCTTCGCGAAGGGGCCCAGGATGCGGCCGAGGAACACGACGGGTGGGGCAACCACCAGCGCGACCCGATCGGTGCGTTCGATCGCGAATGTCTTCGGCGTCACCTCGGCGAACACGAAGAGCAGCAGCGTCATCACGATCGTCGCGACGATCTCCCCCGCCTGCTGGAAATGGCGGACCGCGAACGAGGTTGCGATCGTCGTGCCCCCGATCGTGAACAGCAGCGTCAGGAACAGCACGACGTTGAGGAACGGCGCGGGGTTCTCGACGATCTTCACCAGCGGACCGGCGCCACGGCGGCCGTCCTCGCGCAGACGGAACGCGCGCACGCGATTCATCCGGGTGATGGCGGACTCCGACGCCGCGAAGAATCCGACGCCGACGATCGAGACGATGACGAGCGCGATCGAGAGCCAGTCGGCAGACGTCATGGCGCCTGCACCCCGCTGTAGGCGGTCTGCCTGGCCCACATCGTCGCTTTCTCCACGTCCTCTTCGTGGTCGTACCCGAGCAGATGCAAGACGCCGTGGACGACGAGCAGCCGGAGCTCGGCGCTGGGATCGTCGGGGTTGTTGCGCGCGGCGACCGACGGCGCGATCACGACGTCGCCCAGCACCCGGAGGCCGCGTTCGTCCTCCCCGTCCAACGGGAAGCTGAGGACGTCGGTCGGCCCCGGCTCGTCGAGGTAGCGGACGTGCAGCTCCTCCATCTCGGCGTCGTCGACGAAGCTGAGCGACAGCTCCACCTTCCGGAGCCCCTCGGCGATCAGGGTCTCGCGGGCGAGCGCCGCCAACGCGTCGACGTCGACCGGCGCGGTCTGGCGGTCGCTGATCAGGACCGCGGGCACGGTGGGCGAGGTATGGCCGCCGGGACTCGGATCGTCGCTCATCGCGGTTCAGTCATCGGCCGCCAGCCGTTGCTGGCCGTAGCGGCCGTACGCCTCGACGATGTCCTGAACGATCTTGTGGCGAACGACGTCCTTGCCACCCAGGTGGACGAACGAGATGCCCTCGATCCCTTCCAGGATCTCCTGGACGACATGCAGACCCGAGAGCTGACCGGTCGGTAGGTCCACCTGGGTGACATCACCGTTCACCACGGCGGTCGACCCGAAGCCCAGCCGTGTGAGGAACATCTTCATCTGCTCGGGGGTGGTGTTCTGCGCCTCGTCGAGGATGATGAACGCGTCGTTCAACGTCCTTCCCCGCAGGAAGCCGAGCGGCGCGACCTCCACGACCCCGCGCTCCATCGGCCGCGGCAGCGTGTCGGGACCCGTCATCTCGTAGAGGGCGTCGTAGAGCGGCCGCATGTACGGATCGATCTTCTCGTAGAGTGATGCCGGCAGGAATCCGAGCCGCTCTCCGGCCTCGACCGCGGGCCGGGTGAGGATCAACCGCGAGACCTGTCGCTCCTGGAGCGCCCGGACCGCGACGGCGACGGCGAGGTACGTCTTGCCCGTCCCCGCCGGCCCGATCGCGAAGGTCATGGTGGCGTGGCGGATCGCATCGACGTAGCGCTTCTGGCCGAAGGTCTTCGGCGCGATCTTCTTCCCGCGCGAGGACAGGAGGTTGTCTCCCAGCACCTCGCTCGGTCGTGGAAGCTCCTCCTCGCCGGGCTCGACCACGCCACCCGTCACCATCGCGATCGTCTGCCCGACCGAATCCTCCGTGAGGTCGTGGCCTCGCTCCAGGAGCTCGAGGAGCTCCTCGAAGATGCGGCCGACGCGCTCCGCCTCGTCGGGCGGCCCGGAGATCGTGATCTCGTTGCCTCGAACGAGGATGTCCGCGCCGAAAGCGCCTTCGATGAGCTTCAGGAAGGAATCGCGCTGGCCGAGCAGGGCGACCATCGATTGGTGACCCGGGACCAGGATCTTCATCTGTGCGGTGGCGGCTGCCACGTGTTCCGACATCCGGGGCGACGCCCCGTTCCCTCCTGCTCGAAGTGCGAAGGCCGTCCTGGGGACGGCCACCCCTATGCTACCCGCTGTCAGCCCGGGGGCCAGCCCATCGGGCGTCCGCCGAGCAGGTGGAAGTGCAGGTGGAAGACCGCCTGACCCGCGTCGGGGCCGACGTTGGACACGAATCGCCAGCCCCCCTCGTCGATCCCCTCCGTGCGCGCCAGATGCGCTGCCGCCTGAACGATGTCCGCGAGCAGCGAGCCGTGGGCGTCCCCGACCTCGGCCAGCGACTCGATGTGCTCCTTCGGGATCAGCAGGATGTGCGTGGGGGCCTGCGGGTTGACGTCGCGGAAGGCGACGACCCGATCCGACTCCCGCAGGATCTCCGCTGGGACCTCCCGCGCGGCGATCTTGCAGAAAAGGCAGTTGGGGTCGCTCATCAGGGGCCGAGCCTACCCTCGCGCTCAGAACTCTGGGCGGCGGAGCTCCGCGGCGACCGCGCCGTTCCGCGGTTCGCCGCGGAGCTCCGCCAGTCGCGCGAGCAGCTCACGCTCCTCGCGCGACAGCTCCCTCGGCGTCACCACGTGCAGCGTCACGAACAGGTCGCCCCTGCCGCGCCGGTTGAGGTTGGGAACCCCTTTGCCCCTGAGCCGGACGATCGTGCCGGAATCGGTCCCGGGATCGATGCGCATGGTCTCGGTCCCGTCGATCCCCTCGATCTGCACGTCGCCGCCGAGCGCCGCGTGCGTCACCGATATGTCGAGCACCGCGAACAGATCCTGCCCGCGCCGCTCGAACCGCTCGGCCGGCTCGACCGCGAGGCGCACGAACAGATCGCCCGCGGGCCCGCCGGAGATCCCGGCGTGCCCGCTCCCGGTGACGCGGAGCTCCATCCCGTCGGACACGCCCGCCGGGATCTCGACCGCGACCGCCGACGGCTGACGGATCCTGCCCTGCCCCATGCACCGTTCGCACGGGTCGGGGATCTCTTGACCGGTCCCTCCGCAGGTCGCGCATGGGGACGCCGCCATCAGGGTTCCGAAGACGCTCCGTCGCACGCTCTGGACCTCCCCGGTCCCTCCACACGTCCGGCAGGCGATCGGCGCCGTGCCCGGTTCGGCCCCGTTGCCCAGACACCGGTCGCAGACCACGAGGCGCTCGAGCTCGACGTCCCGGCGAACGCCGAACGCCGCTTCCTCGAAAGACAGCCCGATCCGGACCCCGACGTCCTCGCCGCGACGGGTGCGCGTGCGGGGCCCGCGACGCCGCGACCCGATCCCTCCGAAGCCCGCCTGTCCGAAGAACATCTCGAAGATGTCCGAGATGTCGCCGAACGGCTGGCCGCCCGGACCCCCTGCGCCGAACGCGTCGTAGCGGGCTCGCTTCTCGGGATCCGAGAGGATCTCGTAGGCGCCGGCGACCTCCTTGAAGCGTTCCTCCGACCGCGGCTCGGCGTTCACGTCCGGGTGGAGCTCACGCGCGAGACGCCGGTACGCCTTCCGGATGTCCTCGTCGTTCGCATCGCGCTCGATGCCGAGGATCTCGTAGAGATCGCGTGCGGGAGCCATGCCCTACTGGTCGAGCTCCGTCGCGGCCTCGGACAAGCGCTCCGCGACCGCCCGGACCGACGCCATCGCCGACAGATAATCCATCCTCGTGGGTCCGACGATCCCGATCGTGCCCAGGTTGACGTCGCCCGCACGGAACGGGGCCGTGACGATCGAAGCCTCCCAACCGCCCGTCGTCGGATGCTCGGCACCGATCGTCACGCTGACGTCGTCGGCCGCGACGTCGTGCAGCACCTGGAGCATCTCCTGTTCGCGTTCGAGGGTCTCGAACAGGCGCCGGAGGGTCTCGCGACGCCAGGTCTGCGCCTCGTCGGCGAGGTTCGCGACACCGCCGACCATGACGTGGGTCGCGTGCTCTCCGCGCGTCGCGAGACGCAGCACGTCAGCGACCATCAGCAGCAGGTCGTGCTCATCCGACGGGACCGTCGCCGCCAGCTCCAAGAGCTTCGCCTGCGAGCTGGAATAGGTCTTTCCCTGCAACGCGCGGAGTTTCCGCTCCGCTCCGTGGAACGCCTCAGTGCTCCAGTGCTCCGGCCGGTCCAGGATCTGCTTGTCGACGCGACCGTGCTGCCCGACCGCGAGCACCATCATCGTGGGGCCCATGTCGATGAGCTCGAGCCGGACCAGCTGCTCCTCGGAGGCGCCCGGCGGGACGGCGACCCCGGCGTACTGCGTCAACCGGGACAGCAACATCACCGAGCCCTTCAGCACCTCCTCGAGGTCGAGGATCGCTTCGGCGAAATGCGAAGCGATCGCCCTTCGCTGAACGTCCTTCAGCCGGCCGCGCGCCGGCAGCGTGTCCACGTAGTGCCGGTACCCCGCGTCGGTCGGGATCCTCCCGGACGACGTGTGCGGGTGGCTGAGGAACCCGAGCTCTTCGAGGGCGGCCATCTCGTTGCGGATCGTGGCGCTCGAGACGCCGAGGCCGGCACGCTCGGCGATCGTCTCGGAGCCGACCGGCTCACCGGTCCGTACGTACTCCTCGACCACCGTGTGCAACACGGCGGCCTTGCGCTGCCCGAGCTCCCCATGCTCCGCCATGCTCCGATGATAGCTGGCACTCTCGTACCCAGAGTGCTAACGAGGGTTTCTCGGCTCCCTAGCAAGGGATGTTGGGATCGGACAGGGCCTGGGCCATAGCGGCCGCGGCCGCCGAGTCGTCGCCGCCCTGGGTCTGCAGCGCATCCCGGTAGCCGATGACCGCCCGCCGGAGCTTCCGGACGGCGTCTGCCGCCTGCGGGTTGCCGGCAGCTTCGATCGCATCGGCGTCGGAGCTCAGCTCGGTTGCGACGCGGGTGAAGGCGTCGACCCGAGGGGTCTGGAGATCGCGGAGGTGCAAGCACATCGCAGCCGCCGGATCGAGGGACGTGCTCGGGCTCTGCCCGGGGGTCTCTCCGCCCCCGGTGAGCAGGAGCGATCCGATCACGATGGCTGCGATCGCGACCAGCGCGGTGATGCCGAGCCGGAGCCGCCGGCTGCGTACCGCGGCCAAGCGGGCGGGTCCACGACGTCGTCCCGGGCGGCATGTGGAACCGCCGGCCGCAGTTCTCGCACGTCGCGAACACCCACCGCGCACCACAGCGCACACACGTGTAGCCCTCGACGCCGGGTCCGATCGGCTGGCGCGTCTCGCACCGCGGGCAGGTGACCTCCGGCATGGCCGCTCACGATACCCGAGCGCATCGGCGCTCCCGAGGCAACCCCGCCCCTCGCTCAGGCGTCCTAGGCTCGGTCGAGGGGACACGGTGGACGAGGTCGAGCTCCAAGAGTTCTTGCGTGAGCGGTACCCGCGTCTGGTCGGCGCGGTCGCGCTCGTGACCGGTGACGCGGCGTCGGCAGAGGACGCCGTTCAGGAGGCGATCGTGCGGGCGTGGGAGCGGACCGAGCGCGGTGAGCAGATCGTGGCGCTCGACCGGTGGGTTGCGGCGGTCGCGATGAACCTTTCCCGGAGCCGCTTGCGACGCCTCCGGGTGGAGCGGCTCGCTCGCCCCATGCTGGTCGCCGCGCCACCCGTCCAGCCGAGCGCGGATCGGATCGACGTCGCCCGCGCGCTGGCGGATCTTCCCCGCCGCCAGCGCGAGGTGGCCGTCCTCCGCTACCTCCTCGATCTCAGCACCGAGGAGATCGCGGAGCAGATGCGCACGAGCGAGGGCACCGTGAAGAGCCAGCTCTTCAAGGCTCGCGCGCACCTGGCGGAGGCGCTCTCGCTCGTTGAGGACACCGATGAGGAGAACAGCCATGCCGAGCATCGATGAGCAACTGAGAACCCGGATGCGGGAGGCGGCGCCGCGGCCCGCCGGCGCCGACGACCTCGTCGAGCACCTCGGCGCCCGCAAGCGCCGGCGGGCCGCCCTCCGCCGGGTGAGTTCGACCGGGCTCGTCGCCATCGTCCTGCTCGCGTCGGTGGGCACCTTCTTCGCCCTCGGCCGGGCCTTCCGCACGAGTCCTGTTCCGGCCGTCACGCCAACCCCGCCGATCGAGAACCTCGGCCTCGACTTCGCCATCTGTCGCGTGACGTCGATGCCGATAACCGTTGCGGGCGTCTCCGGGAACGCGTATGTCTTCACACGCGCGATCGATGGATGCCCCCAGCCGGGTGAAGGGGCTCGTTTCCTCGCCGCTGATCTGAACGGCGACGGCGTCGTGGAGACTCCACCCGTCAAGCTCGATGGGTGCTTCCCGCCTGTGGGCTGCGAAACGTTCGCCGCGCCGGATGTGAACGGCGACGGCACCACGGAGATCGCGATCTCGAACGCAGGTGCAGACGGCTACGGCGTGTGGCTGTTCGCAGTGACATCGTCGCCGCCCGCGGTCGAACCCATCACCGTGGTCGACCCGCAACGTCTCGGGA
>VAYF01000128.1 GCA_005883885.1 Actinomycetota bacterium
TCGGTTCGAAGGTCACCATGAAGTACCCGTCCATCTACCTGCTGGGCAAGGGAGCGCGCGGCGAAGTGCTCTCCGTGGCGTTCGCCGGCAAGGGGATGCACACGGACGCGGGCGGGAAGGCGATCCACGCCGCGCCGTACACGACCAGCGTCATCACCTCGAAGTCCGTCTCGAAGGACGGCGGCAGGACCGGCTATCGGGGTCTGGTTCGTGTCGAGCCCGGCGCGCATCACGCTCGGTCCAACGTGAGGTGCGACGCCCTGATCCTGGACGAAGAGAGCCGCTCAGACACCTACCCGTACATCGAGGTCGAGGACGAGACGGCCGCGCTCGGCCATGAGGCCACGGTCTCGAAGGTCGGCGAGGATCAGCTCTTCTACCTGATGAGCCGGGGCCTCTCCGAGGTCGAGGCGACCGCCATGATCGTGAACGGGTTCATCGAGCCGATCACCCGCGAGCTCCCGATGGAATACGCCGTCGAGCTGAATCGCCTGATCGAGCTGCAGATGGAGGGCTCGGTCGGGTAGGGACGCTGGTAGCTCCCCAGGAGTTGACCGCTCGCGGTCGCGAATCCGACCCATTGAGTAGGATTCCTATCGATGACGTCTCTCTGGTTCGACGAAGCCGCTTTCGAGCTGCTGCCCAAGGCCACGGAACCGCTGCAGCGCATGCGCAAGCAAGCGTTCGAGGAGTTCCGCGCACTGCCGATCCCGTCTCAAGAGACCGAGGAGTGGCGGTACACGGATCTTTCGGACTTCGAGCTGTCCTTCGAGGCGCACCTGCCGAGCGTCATGAGGACGACCTCGGGGCAGGATCTGGACGGACTCGGCGTCGTGTTCAGCGATCTGGACCGGGCGGCCGGGTCGGACGCCGAGCTCGTCGAGCGGTACCTCCACACGCTCGTTCCGACGGACCGCACGAAGTTCACCGCGCTCCACGGAGCGTTCCGGACCGGTGGAACGTTCCTCTACATCCCTCGTGATGTCCGCGTGGAGCTTCCCCTGCAGACCCTGACCTACCTCGATGCCGACGGGGCCGCAGCGTTCCCGCACACCTTGTTGATCGCGGACGAGGGCGCCGAGGTCACCTTCATCGACCGGTTCGCGTCACCGGATCTCGCCCGGGCGCTCTCCGACGCGATCGTCGAGATCGTGGTCGGTGACGGTGCGCATGTCCGGTACGTCTCGATCCAGGAGTGGGGTGCGGGCGTGACGCACCTCGGGATCCAGCGTGCCCGGGTCGGCCGCGACGCCGAGTTCCGTTCCCTCGCGATCGGCTTCGGCGCTTCGCTCGCCCGGGCCGAGGCCGAGACCGTGCTCGCGGGCGCCGGCGGCTTCTCCGAGATGCTCGGGGTCTTCTTCGCCGACGGAACCCAGCACTTCGATCACCGCTCGGTGCAGGACCACGTCGCGCCGAACTGCAGCAGCGATCTGCTCTACAAGGGAGCGCTCCGCGACGCCTCGCGCGCCGTCTACAGCGGGTGGGTGCACGTTCGACCCGGGGCACAGAAGACCGACGCGATGCAGACCTCTCGCAACATCGTCCTGTCCGAGCACGCGAAGGCCGATGCGATCCCGAACCTCGAGATCGAGGCCAACGACGTCCGGTGTGGGCACGCGGCGAGCGTGGGACCGGTCGACGAGGAGACGGTGTTCTATCTCGAGAGCAGGGGGATCCCGCGCGCCGAGGCCGAACGACTCATCGTGACCGGCTTCTTCCAAGAGGTGTTGGACCGCGTGCGTCTGGACGAGGTCCGGCACAACGCAGAGCTTGCGATCCAGGAGGAGCTTGCCGAACTATCGACCGCGGGGGTGGCCTGATGACCTCGGCGGTCCGCGTGTGCTCCGTCGGGGACGTGCCGGCCGGCGAGGCGCGACGGTTCGCCGTCGACGGCCGCCTCGTCGCCGTGGTGAATCTCGGAGACGAAGGGTTCCGCGCGGTCGACGCGATCTGCTCGCACGAGCACTACTACCTGGACGAGGGAGAGGTGGTGTGACCAGATGACTCAGAACGATGCCACTGCTCCCGCAACGCTGGAGGTCAAGGGCTTGCGCGCCGCGGTGGGCGACCGCGAGATCCTCCGAGGGATCGACCTCACCGTGCAGCAAGGCCAGATCCACGCGCTGATGGGCCCCAATGGGTCCGGGAAGTCGACGCTCTCCAACGTGATCATGGGACGGCCGGGATACCGGATCTTGGAGGGGAGCGTCACGTTCAACGGGGAGGACATCACACTCCTGCCGCCCGACCAGCGGGCCAAGCGAGGACTGTTCCTGGCGATGCAGTACCCGACCGAGGTCCCCGGCGTCTCGGTCGTGAACTTCTTGCGAACGGCGTACCAGGCGATCAAGGGCGAGCAGATCTCGGCGCTCGCGTTCCGCAAGCACATGAAGACGCAGATGGACCGTCTGGGGATCGAGGACGCGATGGTCCAGCGGTACGTCAACCAGGGGTTCTCGGGAGGCGAGAAGAAGCGCAACGAAGTCCTGCAGCTGGCCGTGCTGGAACCGACGCTCGCGATCTTGGACGAGACGGACTCCGGCCTCGACATCGACTCGTTGAAGTTGGTGGCCGAGAGCGTCAACGAGCTGGCCGGGCCCGAGCTGGGCGTACTGATCATCACGCACTACCAACGGATGCTGAACTACATCACGCCAGGTTTCGTGCACGTCATGATGCTGGGGAAGATCGTGAAGTCGGGCGGTCCCGAGCTGGCACACGAGCTCGAGGACAAGGGCTACGAGGGCGTCCGGCGGGAGCTCGGGATCGAGGCGCACGAAGAGGTCGACGAGGGTCCGGACGAAGGGGTTGCGTGAGATGAACACGTTCGACGTCGAAGCCGTCAGGCGCGACTTCCCGATCCTCGAGCGCACCTTCGATGGCAAACCGCTCGTCTACCTCGACTCGGGCGCGACGTCCCAGAAGCCGGCCCAGGTGATCGAAGCCGAGTCGGCCTTCTACCGGCTCCACAACGCGAACGCCCACCGCGGCATCTACACGCTCGGGGAGGAGGCCACCGAGGCGTACGAGGGAGCCCGTTCTCGGATCGCTCGCTTCTTCGGCGTGGAGGACGCTTCTCGGTTGGTGTTCACGCGCGGGACCACGGAGTCGATCAACCTCGTGGCGTACGGGTGGGGCCGTGCATCCCTCGGGGAGGGCGACGAGATCCTCATCACCGAGATGGAGCACCACTCGAACATCGTGCCGTGGCAGCTGGTCGCGCAGGCCACGGGCGCGAGGCTTCGATATATCGGCTTGACGGATGACGGTCTCCTGGATCTCTCCAACCTCGGCGAGCTGCTCGGTGACCGCACCAAGATCCTGGGCGTGACGGCGATGTCGAACGCGCTCGGGACGATCACGCCCTTGAAGCAGCTGGTCGATGCCGCCCATGCCGTCGGCGCGATCGTGGTGGTGGATGCTGCCCAGGCCGCGCCGCACATGCCTCTCGACATGGACGGCCTGGAAGCGGATTTCCTGGCGTTCAGCGGTCACAAGATGCTCGGGCCAACGGCGAGCGGTGGACTGCTGGCCAAGCGTGAGCTCCTGGACCGGCTGCAGCCGATGTTCGGTGGCGGCGACATGATCCGCGAGGTCTTCCACGACCACGCCACGTGGAACGACGTCCCGTATCGCTTCGAGGCGGGCACGATGCAGGTGGCGCAGCAGGTCGGCTTGGCTGCCGCCTGCGATTACCTCGACGCGCTCGGGATGGAGGCCGTCCGCGCCCACGAGGTCGAGATCACCCGGTACGCGATCGACCGTCTGCTCGAGGCTGGAGCGGTGGTCTACGGTCCGAAGGACACCGACATCCGCGGAGGGACGGTCAGCTTCTGGTACCACGACATCCACCCGCACGATCTGGCGACCATCCTGAACGAAGAGGGGATCGCCGTTCGGGCGGGGCATCACTGCGCACAGCTCGTGATGCGCCGCTACGGGACGCCCGCGACCGTACGGGCTTCGTTCTACGTCTACAACACGAACGAGGAGGTCGACCTGTTGGTCGCGTCGCTCGCACGCGCGGGCGATATCTTCGCGTCCTAGACCGACGGTCCGGAGCACGACGGGAGACGATGTGGCGCTCGACGACATCTACAAGGAAGTGATCCTCGATCACTACAAGAACCCGCGGAACAAGCGGGACCTGCCGGGGGCCGAAGTCTCGTGCACCCGCAACAACCCGCTCTGCGGGGACGAGATCACCGTGTTCGCCCACGTCGACGACGGGACCGTGGCCGAGCTGACCTTCCAGGGAGCGGGGTGCTCCATCTCGCAGAGCTCCGCCTCCATGATGACCGAAGCCGCCGCAGGCAGGACCGTGGACCAAACGCTCGAGCTGGCGGGCCAGTTCCGAGGGATGATGGCCGGCGAGGTCGAACCCGACGATGATCGCTTCGGTGACCTCGTCGCGCTGAAGGGCGTCGTCAAGTACCCGATCCGGATCAAGTGCGCCGTGCTCGCGTGGGACGTGTTGCAGGAGGCGCTCCAGGACACAGGCCGGGCGACGGGCGCGCAACCACACGCCGTCGGCTGAGGGGACCTTCGCGGTTGGAGAGCACCTGACCCCCACCCGAGGTCTGGTCGCCGCACCCGCCCGTACGATGAACCGATGCGCGTGGTCTTCAGCGAGGACGCCCGAGACTTCCAGCGGCGCGACTGGACGGATCTCGTTCGCGCCGATCTAGCCGGGACGATCTTCCATCGGCCCGCCTTCCTGAAGCTCTACTGGGAGGAGTTCGGCGAGACGCCCGACCACCTCTTGCTCACGTTCGCGGAGGATGAGGACGGGCGTCAGGTCGCCGCCGTGGCGTTCGAGCGGATGGACGACACGCTCCGATTCCTGGGCGGAACGGAGGTGACCGACTACATGGGGCCCGTCGGCGAGCCGTCGACGCAAGCGCAGGTGGCGAAGGAACTGTGGGCCGCGTTGGTTCAACGCGACGATTGGCGCTCGGCCGACCTGCGCGGCCTCGCGGAAGACCGACCGTGGCTCGGTCTCCTCCGTGAGGCCGCCAACGAGGAAGGGCTCGTCGTGCGGGAGGAGGACGACCAGAACGGGATCGCTCCGTTCCTGACGCTTCCGCCCACGTGGGAGGGGTACCTCGAGTCGCTTCCCGCCAAGCTCCGTCATGAGATCCGGCGCAAGGCGAAGAAGCTGGAAGCCGAGGCCGGCCCGTTCCGGATCATCGTTGCGGACCGGGATTCGCTCGAGCCCCTGCTGGATCGGTTCGTCGAGCTCCATCGGATGAGCGAGGGTCCGAAGGGTGTGTTCATGGTTCCCGGGATGGAGATCTTCTTCCGCCGCCTGGCCGCGGCGTTCCTGCCCGAACATGTCTTCCGGTTGACGTTCATCGAGGTCGGTGGGCAGCTGGCCGCGGGCACGATCGGCTTCGTCTGCGACGGGACCTCCTCTCTCTACAACTCGGCCTTCGATCGCGCGTGGGGCTCGCTCGCGCCGGGCATGGTCCTGGTGGCAGAGGACATCCGTCTCGCGATCGACGAGGGCTGTACGGTCTTCGATCTCCTGAAGGGGGACTACGGGTACAAGTATCGCTTCGGCGCGGTGCCTAGGCGCGTGCGCCGACTGGTGGTCGAACGACCGTGAGCTACGGGTAGGCGCGGATCGTCCGGATGATCATATCGGCGGTATCCGCGTCGCCGCCGAGGACGACGTTGCCGGAAGCGAGGACCTCGTCCGGGTCCAAACGCTTGCCCGCGACGAGGGCGAACTGGGGCGCGCGCCCCACGATCATCGCGTCCGGTTCGCGATCTGGATCCGTGACCTCGCCGATCCCCAGCCCCTGATGCCACGATCCTTCGCCGGGGCCTTCGACGTCGATCTGGACGCTCTGGCCAGAGAGGTCGAGTCCCGCCTGACCGAGCGCCCACGGAAGCATGCGAACGGCCAGATCGATCGTGAGGTAGACCGGCCAATGCTGCCACCCGAGCTGCCACCCGCTCCCGACCCCGTTCGTCGCACGCATGTCTTCGCCGTGCAGGAACCATTCGACGACCCGAGACTGCACGAGGTATCTCGCCGCGATGTCTCCGGCGATCCACGGGTACCGAGTGTTGCGCCAATCATCGTCATCGAGCTTCGAGCAGTAGACGAGGAAAGATTCGGCGGCCTCGCCCCACGTGTCGAGGATCACCCGGGTCTCGAGCCCGGAACGGCGGTTCACCGTCCAGGCGTTCCATCCATCCACGGTGAAGGGTTCGTCGCCGAGCTGCGCGCGGTACTCCTCGAGCTCTTCGGACCCCCCGGCCACCAGCTGCGCTGCCGCGGTGTCCCCGGCCATGAGGTGAGCCATCACGTCACGGTTCCACCAACCGGGGTCTGCGCTGGGCCGCTCCCAGGAGTCGGGCTCGGCGAACTGGATCATGCGGCCCAGACGTTGTCGCTCCGCATGCGCGATGCCCAGTAGCTCTTCTCGACCGATCGCCACCTGTGCGTATCCTCCTGCAGCGGGCGTCCGGACCGGCCCACGGGCCGAACTCGCGCGAAGTGTACAGTCGCGCGATGCGCGTCCTGGTCTGCCCGGACAAGTTCCGAGGGACCCTCACCGCACGCCAGGTGGCCGACGCCATCGCTCGCGGCTGGCGGCGCGCCCGCCCGAGCGACGAGCTGGTGCTTGAGCCGTTGGCCGACGGAGGCGAGGGGACGCTCGACGCGTTGGTGCCCGATGCCGACCCCTCGATCCCTGGCTTTCGCCGTATCGAGCGGTCGGTGACCGGTCCCGACGGGGACCCGCTCGACGCACAGGCGGGGGTACGGGGTCGCACGGGCGTGGTGGAGATGGCGCGTGCGTCCGGGCTGCAGCTGTTGACGCGGGCTCGTCGTGATCCGTGTCGGACGACGACCCACGGCACCGGCGACCTGATGCGTGCGCTCCTGGATCAAGACGTCGACAGGTTGCTCGTCGGGCTCGGCGGATCGGCTACTAACGATGGCGGAACGGGGATGGCACGCGCCCTCGGGATCCGGTTCCTCGACGCGGAGGGAGAGGCGATCCGGGAAGGAGGAGCAGCGCTGCTGAACCTAGCGCGGATCGATGCCCGCGGCATCGATCCGCGCCTGGCTACCGTGGACTGCGTCGGTCTGACCGACGTCGACAACCCACTCTGTGGGCCGACGGGCGCGAGCGCCACGTACGGCCCCCAGAAGGGCGCATCGCCCGAGGATGTTTGGGACCTGGAGCGCGCGCTTGGCCACCTCGCCGCCGTCGCGTATCGGGATCTCGGCCTCGACCTGCAGCACGAACCGGGGGCGGGCGCGGCGGGCGGGCTGGGGTTCGGCTTGCTCGCATTCTGCGGGGCATCCTTACGGCCCGGGGTGGACGTGGTGATGGAGGCGGTCGGGTTCGACGACCAGATCCGCGGGGCGGATCTGGTCGTCACGGGGGAGGGGACCTTCGACGAGCAATCGCTGCACGGGAAGGTTCCGACCGGCGTGATGCGCGCGGCCGGGCTCGAACGCATCACGGTCGCGATCGTGTGCGGCTCCGCCCAGGTTCACCCCCCGGGGGTCCTCGTGCGATCGCTCGTGGATCGGGTCGGGCCGGAGCGCGCGGTGGACGATGCGCGCCGCTCGGTCGAGCTGGTGGCCGAGGAGCTCGCTCACGACGTCGCGCGAGGCGCGACGTCGTGATCGACGCCGCCGGCCGCTTCGCCGAGGCGGCCGCCGCCGCCGGTCTCGCTCCCGACGTCCGGCGGTTCCCCGAAGGGACCAGAACGGCCGACGATGCCGCTCGCGCCGTCGGTTGCGATGTCGGTCAGATCGTGAAGTCTCTCGTGTTCGTCGCCGGGAGCGAGCCGGTGCTGGCGCTGACGTCCGGGAGGAACCGGGTCGACCCGGCCAAGTTGGCGGCGCTGTGCAGCGCCTCCGATTTCCGCATGGCGACCGCCGACGAGGTGCGTGCGGCGACCGGATATGCGATCGGGGGCACGCCCCCCTTCGGCCATCCGACCCGGCTCCGGTGTTTCGTGGACCCCGACCTCATGGGTTTCGATACGGTCTGGGCCGCAGCGGGAACGCCCGAGTCTGTGTTCCCGATCGGCCCCGGGGAGCTGCTGCGCGTCGCCGGCGCACGGGTCGCGCCCTTCACGGAAACTCGACCTCCCGGGTAGGGTTCTCGCGCGTCCGCGGGTACACTGGTCGACGTCCAGGAAGACACGTCGAGACGTCGCGGAGGATCGATGCTGACGCTCACGCCGGCAGCTGCCGGCAAGGTGAAGGAGCTCCTCGTCGAAGAGGGGCGCGCCGACATCGCGTTGCGCGTCGCGGTGCAGCCGGGCGGCTGTTCCGGCCTCCGCTACGCGATGTACCTGGATGACCAGGTGACCGAGAAGGATGCGAGCGAAGAGCAGCACGGCGTGCGCATCGTGATCGACAAGCTCTCGGTTCCGTACCTCTCGCAGGCCACGGTGGACTTCATCGACTCGCTGGAGCAGACGGGGTTCACGATC
>VAYF01000358.1 GCA_005883885.1 Actinomycetota bacterium
GGGATCACGTATCTACCCAAGGAGCACCGTCTGTTGATCTCCGACTCAGGGGTCGACAACACGCGCGTGTGGAAAGGCCGCAACCTCTTCCTGGCCGGCCTGAAGGGTCATCTGCGTGCGGCTCTGAGCCTCAAGAAGGCCACCCGCAACCCCGTGGGCATCGTGTGGAACGCGAGGGCGAGGGCGCTGTTCGTCGCGGATGACAACGCGGACGCGATCTACCGCTCCACGGCCGGACCAGATGGCCACATCGGGACCAGAGACGATCGCGTGAGAAGGATCATCTACACGGAGGATTTCGGTTTCACCGATCCGCACGGCGTCGCCTGGAGACCCACCGGCGAGGTACTCATCGTCCTGGACTCTCAAACCGGCTTCCGGTACGGCCTAACGCATCCCGAGGGCATCACCTATGACTCGGTCACGGATCATCTGTTCATGGTGAGCAGCCCTCAACGTTTCGTCGTCGAGACCACGATGACGGGGGTCCTCGTCCGCACGATCGACCTCTCTGCGACGGGCATCAACCGCCCCTCGGCCCTCGTGTTCGCTCGGGGATCGGATGGGAAGCCACACCACCTGTACATCACCGATCGTGGCGTGAACTACTCCACGGATCCGAACGAGAACGACGGCCGTCTGTTCGAGTTCAAGCTCGTCAAGGTGCCGTAGGCGTCTTCAGACGTCGGGGTGTCACCAGTAGCGCGCCGTCGCCATCGCGATGACCGTGATGCCGAGCAAGCCCAGGCTGATCCTCGCGAGGATCTTGGTCAGGTCCTGGAGAGCCGGGACCTGTGCGGTCAGATCAGGGCTCGGGGGACCCTCCGAGGACGCGATCTGCCGTCCCAGCGCCAGCAACCGCCGCACGGCGGGGCGCGTGCCGAAGAGGCCGACCAGGAAGGCCGCGATCGCCGTGACGCCACCGATCGTCAGCGCCACCCCGTAGTTCGTCCCGAGGAAGTCGCCGAACCCGCCCGCGTCATCCATGTCACGCAGGTACAGGATCAGTCCCGCCACGATCGTGACGCTCGCGATGACGAGGATGCGGTCCACCAGCCGCCGGGCGCCGAGCAGCTCGGCCATGAACGGCGCGCCCGCCGGGGCGATCGTGGCTGCGATCGGTTGCACGAACGCGACCAGGAAGAAGACCGAACCAACCCACACGATCCCCGCACCGATGTGCAGGATCCGGAAGACGATGAAGAACCACTCGGCAGCGATCATGCCCGAAGCGTAGCCTCGAACCCTGCGATGCGCCGTATCCGTGCGTGGCGAGGCAGCGCCGCCCTGGTGCTCCTAGCCTGCACGGCCGTCTCACGCGTCCCGCCGTCCGCGCATCCGACCCATCGGGCGTCATCGCCTCCTGTCTCATCGAAGCCCACATCCGCGGTCCTGGAGCCTCCCCGGCCGCGGATCCGACCGGTGGACGCGCGGTGGACCGAGGCGATCGATCGGGTCGTCGCGGGACGGGATGTCGCGGTCGCCGTTGGGCTGGGCGAACGGATCGTCTACCTCCAT
>VAYF01000129.1 GCA_005883885.1 Actinomycetota bacterium
ATCAACATGCGGTGCATCGATTGCGGACATCTGTTCCGGGAACAACGCGCACGCGACGACTCCCGGAAGGAGTCCAGATGAAGACGGGCAGGACGCAGGCCTTGTTCGGAACGCCGACGCGGATCCGAGATGTGGCACCGCAGGCACGGAAAGGGCGGCACTGCTCCGTTTTCGGCTGCACGACGTTGCTCTCGACGTACAACACCTCGGACACGTGCTGGTTGCACACCGCGCCATCGACGCGGCACCCGCTCGCTCACGACTGAGCCGCGGGCTCGATCTGCCGACCTCAGGCGGGGCCTGGGAGAGCGTTGATCTGACGCTCGGTGAGTCGCCGGGTGCCGCGCGCGATCCTCAGGCCGGCCATCCCGATCGGGGCGGAGCGCCAGGCTGAGGCTTCGAGGAGCTCGACCGACAGATGGCCCTCCGGGTCCTTGGACACCCGGAAGATGGTGCCCGATTCCGTCCGGTAGAAGTCCTTCACGTTCATCCCGCCTCCCTCGCACGAGGGACGCGTCACGACCCGTGCGCGAGTGTCCCTTCGTCTCCGAACACCATCTTCTCACCTTCGGGCCCGCCTCGGCCGGTTCCCGGACCGGGCCCGAAGGGAGGGAGTCGGAAAGCCGAGGGAGAACCGACCTTCGCCAGACGGTTCGGGCCGACCGGCCCACGCATCCCGGCCCTCAGAGGGCTACGCTGCATGGAGCAGACCGTCTCACCCACACCGAACGAGGGGATCACGATGACCACGTACGAACTCTGGCGCGATGTCGCGGGCTACCGCCCCGGTCGCCACGACAACAGCGGGCTCCGTGCCCGGCTCTCGGGGACGAAGATCGAAGACCGACCGATCGTCTCGGAGCTTCGCGTGGCGATGCAGGAGCGTGAGGCCCTCACGATGCCTCGGAAGGCATCGCGGCGCTGAGCCTAGCCGACGCAGAAGGAGTACCGTCGAGGCATGTCCGACACGAACACGCCCGAGACCCCCGGCGGTGGCATGGGCGACGACATGGAAGAGATGTTCCTCGACGAGGCGAAGAAGGATCATCTCGCCAGCGAGGCGGAGCGGGCCAACGCGGACGCGGACCGCGAGCGGGCCGAGCTCGGCGAGTCGGTGACCCCAAAGCGACCCTGGTGGAGGTTCTGGGCGTGATCGCGCCGATGAGCGCTATCCTTGCTGCGTGATGGACACGACCTCCACCGCGACACCGATCACGGTCACCGATGGCGCCGCCCGGAAGATCCGGCAGCTCGCCGGGAAAGAAGGCTACGACGAGCCCATCCTGCGGCTACGGGTTGTCGCGGGAGGGTGCTCGGGGTTCGCGTACGAGATGGGATTCACCGGCTCCCCCGAGCCGGAAGACTTCGTGATCGAGGCCGCCGAAGACGTCCGCGTCGTGATCGACCCGAAGAGCGTCCCCATCGTCACCGGGTCCACGCTGGACTTCGACACGGCGCTCCTCGGTGGTGGGCTCAAGGTCAACAACCCCCAGGCGATCCACGGTTGCGCCTGCGGCGAGTCCTTCAGTATCTAGCGGCAGCATCGAACGGCAGCATCCGGCGGCAGCGCGAGTATCCTGCCGCCCAGGATGCCCAAAGCCGACACGACCCAATGGCGGGACCTGTACGACGAGGTGGTGCTGACGGGCCTCTGCACCGGCTGCACGGCCTGCATCGTGGCGTGCCCGTTCCACGTCCTCGGCTACGAAGACAACAAGCCGGTCCAGCTCCAAGAGGACGGTCCCGACGTCTGCACGCACGGCGACCGGGGTTGCTCGCTCTGCACGCTGGCGTGTCCACGCTTCCGGGAGTGGGAGTCCGAGATCGATGAGCTCATGTTCGGCCAGGTGCGCCAACCCGAGGAGCTGATCGGGAAGTACCGTGAGATCTATCTGGCCCGCGCGACGTCGCCGGACGCGCTGATGCAGGGCCAGGACGGCGGCGTGGTCTCGGCCCTCCTGATCTGGGGCCTCGAGAACGGGACGATCGACGGTGCCGCGACATCCGTCCTCTCGGACGAACGCCAGTGGGATTGCGAGCCTGCCATCGTCACGGATCGTGCCGGGGTCCTGGCGTCCGCGGGCAGCCGCTACACGTACAGCGCCAATCCGCTGGCCCTGCTCAAGGCTGCGGAGATGGGGTTGTCGAAGGTCGCCCTCGTTGGGATGGGCTGCCAGACCTCGGTCACCGGCGCCATGGAAGCGCGCAGGGTCAACAAGTGGCGCAAGAAGATCGCCTGGACGTTCGGCCTGCTCTGCTCGAAATCGTTCACCTACGACGGGCTGATGGTCGAGATCGCCCAGAACGAGCTGGGGATCGATCTCGACCACCTGGTCCGGGTCAACATCAAGGGCAAGCTCCTGTTCTACACGGATACGGGTGACGAGATCACCTACTCGCTGAAGCAGTCGCACCGGTTCACCCGCCCCGGGTGCCTGCGGTGCCCGGACTTCGCCGCCGAGCACGCCGACATCTCCTTCGGGGGCCTCGGCCAGGAGGGCGGCTGGACCCTCTCGATCGTTCGGACCGATCTGGGGCAGGAGATCTGGGACCGGGCGATCGCGGAAGGGGTGATCGAGGTCACCCGCGCGATGGACGAGGATCCGAAAGCCGTCGAGCTGATGTTCCGTCTGGCCGAGCGGTCCCGCGAGCGCTGGCCGACCCACGAGGAGCTGGCGAGCGCGGGGTCCACCCCGGGCCTGATCCCGGCCGAGCCGGGGACCGGTTGATGGCGGCTCGAGCGCGGTAGTCCGTCCGTACTAGGTACGACCCCCCGCGGTCCCGACTTCATCCCGTGTGACCTGCGCCGATAATCGATTGGACGCACGGTCCCGTTCGGGCCGTGCTCTGCTGCACTCCGAGCAGCGAGGAGGCATCCAGGAGATGGTGGAGACGGCACGCGCCGCGAAGGCGGCGCCCCTTCGCCGCGACGCGGTCCTCGAGGCCGTTGCCTTCGCGGCGGAGCGTCTGCTGCTGTCCAGCGACTGGAACGAGGTGGCCGTCGAGGTCTTGGGACGGCTCGGGGTCGCCGCGGACGTGTCCCGCGTCCATCTGGTTCGCAACGACGACACCGACGGCGGCCTAACGATGCGGCTCGCAGCGGAGTGGTGCGCGCCAGGCACCCGCTCCTACCGAGGCGACCCCGTCGTGGACGGCTTGGTGTGGGAGCCGGACCACACCCGCTGGGTCGAGCGGATGCGCGCCGGGGAGTCGATCATCGGCGCGATCGAGACCTTCCCCGAACAGGAGCGCCCGGCCCTGCGGAGCCAATCGATCGTCTCCCTCGCTTACTTCCCGATCACGGTGGACGGGATCTGGTGGGGGTGCATCGGCTTCGATGATTGCGACGGTGTTCGCGATTGGTCGGTGACCGACCTCGAAGGGCTCCGGACGGCCGCCGCGCTGCTCGGCGCCGCGATCGCGCGTCGTCGTCAGGAGGAGCGGCTCCTCTCGGCCGAGTCGCGGTACCGCAGCGTGGTCGAGCGGATCCCGGCGGTGACGTACGTCGACGTGATGGAGACGGCCGGCGCGCGGATGGCGTTCATCAGCCCCCAGATCGAAACGCTCCTCGGCTATCCGTCCGAGCGGTTCCTCGCCGACCCCGACTTCTGGTTCGACCTGGTCCATCCGGAGGACCGCGGGCGGATGGAGGCGGCGGCGACCGCGGCCGGTCATCAGGGGCTGGCCTTCGACGAGGAATACCGGATGCGACACGTCGACGGTCACTGGGTCTGGGTCCATGACACCTCTTCGCCCGTGCCGGGTGAGGGTGGATCGATCTCGCACTTCCAGGGCTTCATGATCGACGTGACGGCCCGGAAGGAAGCGGAACGCCTGCTCCGGGAGGCCGAGCATCGGTACCGGAGCATGGTGGAAGCGATCCCCGCGGTGACCTACATCGACGAGCCCACGGAGGGCGGGCCCGGGATGGGCGCCACGATGACGTTCGTGAGCCCGCAGATCGAGCACGTGCTGGGCTATCCGGCCGAGCGCTTCATCGCCGACGCGGGGCTCTGGTTCGAGGTGATCCATCCCGACGACCTGGCGGCGCTCCGCGCGCGCGAGGCTTTCAGCGTCAACGACCTCGATCCGTTCGACGAGGTCTATCGGATGCGCCATGCGGACGGCCATTGGGTCTGGGTGCAGGACACCTCCACGACCGTGCTGAACGACGACGGAACCGTGGCGTTCTTCCAGGGCTTCATGTTCGACGTCACGCAGCGGAAGGAAGCCGAGGAGCAGGTCCGTGTCGCCGAGGAACGCTACCGCGCGATCGTCGAGAACACCCCGGCCATCACGTACCAGGAGATGCCGCAGCCGCCGGGCTTCGACCAAGCCACGTCGACCGCCTACGTCAGTCCGCAGATCGAGCAGCTCCTCGGGTACGCGGTGGCGGAGTGGGCGCAGTCGGGCTTCTGGACGCGGGTGATCCACCCGGATGATCTGAGCGAGGTCCTGGCGGAGTCGCATCGAACGGCCGAGAGCGGGGAGCCCTACCTCCAGGAGTACCGGATGGTGGCGGCGGACGGCAGGACCGTGTGGTTCCACGACGAGAGCCACCTGATCCGTGACACGGACGGCAACGCGCTCGTCTGGCAGGGCGTCATGGTGGACGTCACGGAGCGCATGGAGACCGAGGCGCGGCTCCGCCAGGCGCAGGAGCGCCTCCAGGCGCTGGTCGATCACATGCCGGCGGTCGTCTACGTGGAATCCACCGACAACTCGCCGGAGAAGCTGTACATCAGCCCGACCGTGGAACAGGTCTTCGGGTACACCGCCGAGGAGTGGATCTGGACGCCCGACTTCTGGGTCGATCGGGTCCACCCGGACGACCGCGAAGCGATCCGCGCGTACGACGAGCGGTCGAACGACGACCGCGAACCGTTCGTCGCGGATTACCGGTTCCGGCGAGCGGACGGCGAGTACGTCTGGGTGCACGACGAGGCCGTGCTCGTCCCCTCCACGGACGGCGACGCCTTCTGGCAGGGCTTCCTGTTCGATATCACGGCCCAGAAGCAGGCCGAGGAGCGGCTCATCGAAACCGAGCGGCTGTTCCGCGCGACGGTCGAGAACCTTCCAGCCGTCGTCTATCGCGAGGCGCTCGACGCGTCGAGCGACCGGTTCTACATCAGCCCGCAGCTCGAGCGCGTCTTCGGATACAGGCCTGCGGACTGGTCCGAGACTCCGGAGTTCTGGCTCGAGCACATCCATCCCGAAGACGTCGGTGCGGTCGCCGCAGCGAACGAACACGCCAACGCCACCCGGGAACGGTTCTCCTGCGACTACCGGCTCCTGCGGGCGGACGGGACGTATACGTGGGTCCACGACGAAGCCACCTGGGTCGAGGAGGTCGGCCTCGAGGGGTGGTGGCAGGGGTTCATGCTCGACATCTCGGAGCGCTACGAGGCCGAACGGCAGCTCCGGGAGGCCGAGGAGAAGTTCCGCACGATCGTCGAGAAGAACCCTGCCGTCATCTACACCCAGGAGTTCGACCCCGACTCGCCCACGCTCTCCCGCACGACCTACATCTCGCCCCGGCAGGACGTGCTGTTCGGGTACACGACGCAAGAGGTGATCGACGATCCCACGTTGTGGACCAAGACGATCCACCCCGACGATCGTGAACGCGTGCTGTCGGCGGACGTCGCGTCCAACACGAGCGGGGTCGACGAGATCAGCTTGGAGTACCGGATGATCGCCAAGGACGGACGGATCGTCTGGGTCCAGGATCAGGCGCAACGGGTCCAGGTCGAAGGTCGTCGGCCCTTCTGGCAAGGGTTCCTGTTGGACATCACCGAGCGGAAACAGGCCGAGGAGCAGCTCTCACGGGCGCTCCAGGTCGAACGCGAGGCGTCCGGACGGCTGCGTGCGCTCGACGAGATGAAGAACACCTTCCTGCAAGCCGTGTCGCATGACCTCCGGACGCCGCTCGCCGCCATCCTGGGTCTCGCGATCACGCTCGAGCGGGGCGACGTGCATCTGGAGGAGGCCGATGCGCAGGACCTGGCTCGGCGGATCGCCGACAACGCGCGACGGCTCGACCGTCTGGTCACGAACCTCCTCGATCTCGACCGGCTCGCTCGCGGGATCGTGACACCGAAGCTCCAACCGACCGACGTCGGCGCGTTGGTGCGGCGGGTGGTTGCCGAGTCCGACCTGATCGCCGACTCCCGCCTCCGGACGGAGATCGCGTCGGTCACGGTCGCCGTCGACGCAGCCAAGGTCGAGCGGATCATCGAGAACCTTCTCGCCAACACCGTGCGGCACACGCCCACGAACTCCACGATCTGGATCACCGTTCGGGCGGCACCCGACGGCGTCCTCCTGCTCGTCGAGGACGATGGGCCCGGCGTCGCGACGGAGCTCACCGACGCGATCTTCGAACCGTTCCGGCAGGGGCCGGACGCGCCCCAGCATTCGCCGGGCGTCGGG
>VAYF01000130.1 GCA_005883885.1 Actinomycetota bacterium
AGGTCGAGGAAGAGGTCGAGCGCGGCGTCCTCCTGACGACGTTGGACCGGGCGGTCGGCTGGGCGCGCAAACAGTCGATGTGGCCGGCGACGTTCGGGCTGGCGTGTTGCGCGATCGAGATGATGTCGTCCGGCGCCGGCCAGTACGACCTATCCCGGTGGGGCATGGAGCTCTTCCGCGCGTCTCCGCGCCAGTCCGACCTGCTGATCGTCTCCGGCCGCGTGTCGCAGAAGATGGCGCCGCCGCTCCGACGGATCTACGACCAGATGCCCGAGCCGCGGTGGGTCATCGCCATGGGAGTGTGCGCGTCGGCGGGCGGGATGTTCACGAACTACGCCATCGTGCAGGGCGTCGACACGATCGTGCCGGTCGACGTGTACGTGCCGGGGTGTCCGCCCAAGCCCGAGATGCTGATGTTCGGGATCTTGAAGCTCCAGGAGAAGGTCCGGACGTCGGAGCCGTTCCGGTGAGCCGAGGTCGAGCGACGTGAACGTGGACGGCCTGGCGAGGAAGATCGGGGAACGCGTCCCTGACGTGCTGGTCGCGCGGGGGGAGGTCACGGCCGTCGTCGAGCGCGAGCGGCTGCTCGAGACGCTCGCCTGGCTCCGCGACCAGCCCGACGTCGCGCTCGACTTCCTCTCGTCGGTCACGGCGACCCACTGGCCGGACGTCGACCCCGCGTTCTGGGTCGACTACGAGCTCCGATCGTTCCCGCACAAGCATCGGGCCAGGGTGAAGGTGGGTCTCGACGCAGGGGACGCGCATCTGTCGAGCGTCACGCCGCTGTTCCCGACCGCGGACTGGCACGAGCGGGAGACCTTCGACTTCTTCGGGATCGTCTTCGATGGACATCCGGACCTGACGCGGATCCTGCTGCCCGACGACTGGGAGGGCTATCCGCTGCGGAAGGACGAGTCGCTCGGAGGCGTCCCCACCTGGTTCCACGGCGCCACGATGCCGCCGGTCGACGAGCGAGGGATGGCCTGATGGGCGAGGCCCCCGAGATGACGACGGCTCCCGACGCCGCGGGGTTCCGCGACCCTGCGACCGGTGAGCTCCGGCAGGAGACGATGATCATCAACATGGGGCCGCAGCACCCCTCGACCCACGGCGTGCTGCGACTGGTCCTCGAGCTCGACGGCGAGACCGTGATCCGCTGCAAGCCGGTGATCGGCTACCTGCACACCGGGATCGAGAAGAACACGGAGTACCGCACATGGATGCAGGGCGTGACGTACGTGACGCGGGCCGATTACCTGGCCCCGTTCTTCAACGAGCTCGCGTATTGCCTGGGCGTCGAGCGGCTGCTCGGGGTGGAGCCGCCGGAGCGCGCCACCTTGATCCGCATCCTCGTGTGCGAGCTCAACCGGATCACGTCACACCTCGTGTGGCTCGCCACCAGCGGGCTCGAGCTCGGCGCGGTCTCCGTGATGCTCTACGGCTTCCGGGAGCGCGAGGTCATCATGGAGATCTTCGAGGCGATCACCGGCTTGCGGATGAACCACGCCTACATCCGGATCGGCGGCGTGGTGATGGATCTTCCGGACGAGGGACCGCGCAAGATCAGGAGCCTGCTCGATCTGTTGCCCGGGAGGATCGACGAGTACGAGACGCTGCTGCACGACAATCCGATCTGGCGCGAGCGGAACGAGGGCGTCGGGGTCCTGACCACCGAGCGGGCGCTCGCGCTCGGCGTGACCGGTCCGGCCCTGCGGGCCACCGGGATCGGCGCGGATCTGCGTAAGGACATCCCGTACGGCGGCTACGAGTCGTTCGACTTCGACGTGCCGGTTCGGACCGAGGGCGACGCCTATGCCCGCTACGTCGTCCGCCTCGCTGAGATGCGCGAGTCGCTGAAGATCGCCCGGCAGGCGCTGGAACGGATCGAGGAGATGCCCGGCCCGGTGATGATCGATGACCCGAAGGTGGGCTGGCCCCCGAGGCTCTCGGTCGGGCCCGACGGGATCGGCAACGACCCGGAGTACCTGCGCCACATCATGGAGGAGTCGATGGAGGCCTTGATCCATCACTTCAAGATGGTCACGCAGGGGGTCGAGGTCCCTGCCGGCGAGGTCTTCAGCGCGGTGGAATCCCCGCGGGGCGAGCTCGGGTACCTGATCGTATCCGACGGCGGGCACCGCCCGTACCGCGTCAAGATCCGCGATCCGTCCTTCGTCAACCTCCAAGCCCTGCCGGCCTTGATCGAGGGGTACCTCGTCGCCGACACGGTCGCCTCGGTCGCGTCGCTCGATCCGGTCCTCGGGGGTGTCGACCGCTGATGACCGTGTTCGAAGGCCCTGTCCGATCGGACGCGGACTCGATCCTCGCTCGCTACCCGGAGGCCCATCGACGGTCGGCGGTGATGCCGCTGCTCTATCTCGCGCAGTCGGTCGAAGGCTCCGTCACGCGTGATGCGCTCCGTGAGATCGGGGCGCTCCTCGGGATCACGACGGCTGAGGTCGAGGGGGTGGCCAGCTTCTACACGATGTTCCGGCTGCGACCGACGGGGACGCACGTGATCAGCGTGTGCACCAATCTCGCCTGCAAGCTCCGCGGCGCGGAGGCGGTGTTCGAGGAGGCACACGAGGCGTCCGGGGTCGCGCACGGCGCGGAGCTGTCCGACGACGGTCTGTTCACCGTCCACGAGGAAGAGTGCCTCGGGGTCTGTGACTTCGCCCCGGCGGTCCAGATCAACTTCTGCAACCACGACAACGTCACCCCCGAGCGGATGCGTGAGCTCGTCGCGGGGCTGCGGGCCGGCGAGGTTCCCTCGCCGGCCCGCGGCCCCGCGTTCGACAGCTTCAGGGCCGCGTCGCGCGCGCTCGCCGGCCTGGAGGAGGTCCCGTCGGCGTGAGCCTCCGGTTCGAGCCGCGGCTCACGCGCGACTGGGACGACCCCAGCGTGATCGGCCTCGAGGGCTACGTCGCCAAGGGGGGCTATCAGGGGTTGTCGAAGGCCCTCGCCATGACCGACGCGGACATCGTCGAGGTCGTGAAGTCGAGCGGGCTCCGTGGTCGTGGCGGCGCCGGGTTCCCCGCGGGGATGAAGTGGGGCTTCGTGCCGCGGGACACGGGCAAGCCGACGTACGTGGTGGTCAACTTCGACGAGTCGGAGCCCGGCACGTGCAACAACCGCGAGCTCGTGGAGCGCGATCCGCATCGTCTGCTGGAGGGGATGGCGATCGCCGCGCTCGCGATCGGGTGCGAGACCGCCTACCTCTACGTTCGCGGCGAGTACCTGTGGCAGAGCGTGGTGCTCGAGCGAGCGATCACCGAGGCGTACGCGGCGGGGCACCTCGGTCCCGACGTCCAGGGTTCCGGCAAGCGCATCGACGCCGTGCTGCACCGGGGCGCCGGCGCGTACATCTGCGGCGAGGAGACGGCGCTGTTGAACTCGCTCGAGGGTCTGCGCGGCCAGCCCCGGCTGCGCCCGCCCTTCCCGGCCGTCGAGGGCCTCTTCGCGTCGCCGACCGTGATCAACAACGTCGAGACGCTGATGAACGTCCCGGACATCCTCGTCCGGGGCGCGGACTGGTTCCGCGAGCTCGGGACGGAGAAGTCCCCGGGCACGAAGATGGTCACGGTCAGCGGCAAGGTCGAGCGGCCCGGCAACTTCGAGGTTCCGCTGGGGACGCCGTTCCGCGTCGTGCTCGAGGAGCTGGCCGGGGGCGTCCTCGGCGGTCGGACGCTCAAGGCCTGGACCCCAGGCGGATCGTCCACGCCGATGCTCACCGCCGGGCACCTCGACGTGCGCCTCGACTACGAGTCGCTGGCCGAAGCCGGATCCATGCTGGGGACGGCGGCCATCATGGTGATGGACGAGACGGACTGCGTGGTCGACTGCGCGACGCGGATGGTCCGCTTCTACGCCCACGAATCCTGCGGCAAGTGCACCCCGTGCCGCGAGGGCAGCTGGTGGGCCACCCGGGTGCTCGAGCGGCTCGAGGACGGGCAGGGTCAGGAGGCCGACCTCCCGATCATGCGCGACCTGGGCACGAACCTGATGTTCCGCGCGTTCTGCGCGCTCGCCGACGGGACGGCGTCGGTCATCAACTCGAGCCTGCAGCACTTCCCGGACGAGTACGAGGAACACGTTCGCCTCGGCGGGTGCCCGTTCAAGGTCGAGCACCTCGAGGAGGTGTCGGCCTGATGCCTCAGCAGCCCGTCACGCTCGCGATCGACGACAAAGAGGTGACCGTTCCGAAAGGGACGCTCATCATCCGAGCCGCCGAGCAGCTCGGCATCGAGGTCCCCCGGTTCTGCGATCACCCGTACCTCGCGCCGGCCGGGGCCTGCCGCCAGTGCTACGTCCAGGTGGAGGGGCAGGCGAAGCTGCAGACCTCCTGCACGGTCACCGTCGCCCCCGGGATGGTGGTGCGCACCCAGAACACGAGCGATGCCGCCCGACAGGCGCAGGTCGCGAACCTCGAGTTCTTGCTCCTCAACCACCCGCTCGATTGCCCCATCTGCGACCGCGGCGGTGAGTGCCCGCTGCAGGATCAGGCGCTCGCCTTCGGTCCCGGCGAGAGCCGATTCATCGATGCGAAGCGCGTCTTCCCGAAGCCGGTTCCGCTCTCGCCGTTGGTCGGTTTGGACCGCGAGCGGTGCATCCTGTGCGCCCGGTGCACGCGGTTCTGCGACGAGATCAGCGGCGACCGGTTCCTCGAGCTGTTCGCCCGGAGCGCGGGGGAGCGGGTCTCGATCGCCGCCGGGGAGGACTTCCGCTCGCCCTTCAGCGGCAACACGGTCCAGATCTGCCCGGTCGGGGCGCTCACCGCGACGCCGTACCGGTTCGTCGCCCGACCGTTCGACCTCACCTCCGGCGATTCCGTGTGCCAGCACTGCAGCGCGGGGTGCAACGTCCGCGTCGATGTCCGTCGCGGCGAGGTCGTGCGCGTGCTCGCCCGGGAGAACCCCGACGTGAACGACGCGTGGATCTGCGACAAGGGGCGGTTCGCGTACCGGCATGCCGACGCCCCCGGAAGGATCACGACGCCGTTGATCCGCGATCGCGGGCTGGAGCCCGCTTCGTTCGGCGAGGTCCTCCCGTGGCTCGCCGAACGGTGCCGGACCGGGCGTGTGGCGTTCCTCACCGGCGGTCGTCTGATGGACGAGGACTACTACGCGCTGTCGAAGCTCGCCCGCACGGTGATCGGGACGAACGACCTGGATCATCGCCGCGCGTTCCACGGCGGGTTGGCCGAGGCCGTCGCCGCGGCGGCCGTCACCGATCGCTCGCGGTCGGTGACGTACGCCGACATCGAGCACGCGCCCGTGATCCTGCTGGCGGGCCTCGATGCGGAGCAGGAGGTCCCGATCCTGCATCTGCGGATCCGCAAGGCCGCAGCAGGGGGAGCGAAGGTCTTCGTCGTGCATCCGCGTCGGACGCGGCTGCACGACGTCGCCGAGCACCTGCCGACCCGGCCGGGCCACGAGGTCTTCGTCCTCGACAGGATCCGGGAAGGGGTCGACGACGGATCGTTCGAGGCGCGCGCGGGAGCTGCGCTGCGCAGCGCGGGGGACCGGGGCATCGTGCTCGCGGGTGAACGGCTCGCCGAGCATCCGCTCGCCGCAGACCTGGCGCTCGCGGTTGCGAGCAAGGTCGGCTCCCGGTTCGGCTACGTGACCCGCCGCGCGAACGATCGAGGCGCGCTCGGCGCCGGCGTGCATCCCTCGTTGCTGCCTGGTGGCCGGCGCTTCGGCGTCGCCGGCGAACGCGCGGAGGTGGAGGCCGTGTGGGGCCCGATCATGGCCTCCGAGGAGGGCAAGGATGCCCAGGAGATCCTGCAGGCCTGCGCCGACCGGAGCGTGGACGTGCTGTTCGTGATCGGCGCCGACCCGCTCCGCGACCACCCGGACGCGGTGCTGGCGCGGCGAGCCCTCGCCAACGTATCCACGCTGGTGGTGCAATCCGTCGAGCTCGGTGCGCTCGAGCCCTTCGCCAGCGTCTTCCTGCCGGCCGCGCCGGCGGTCGAGAAGGACGGCCACCTCACGGACTGGGAGGGCAGATGGCAGCGGATCCGGCCGGTCCGCGACGCGCTGGGCATCAGCCGGCCCGACTGGGAGATCTTCGCCGGGCTCGCCGCCGCGATGGGTTCGGACCTGGGGTTCGAAACCCTCGAGGAGCTCCACGAGGAGATGGCGTCGCTCTTCGCTCCGCGGGTCATGCCGGAGCGGCCCAACGTCTGGGCCGGCGCCGGCGCGCCGCAATGGCTCGACGACCTCACGCTGTTCACGTACCCACTCCTCGTGGACGAAGGCAGGCTGTCGGATCGGGCGGAGGAGCTCAAGGCCGCGCTGGAGGAGCCCGCGTTCGCGGAGATGCACCCGGTGGATGCGGAGAAGCGGGCCCTCGTGGACGGAGTCGGCGTGCGGCTCACCACCCCCGCCGGCGACGCGACCGTACCGCTCCGCGTCACGGAGCACGTCGCCGCCGGCTCCGTCTTCGTCCCCTTCAACCAACCGGGTCTTGCGGCGAACACCCTCCTGTCGGGACGGTCGACGGCCTCGGTCACCGTCGAGGCCGTCACTACGGCTGTGCAGGAGGAGGCGCGGGCATGAGCGGTATCGACTGGGTGCTCCTGGCCGGTCGCGTGATCCTCGTGTTCGTCGCGCTCCTCCTCTCGGTGCTCCTGTACATCTGGATGGAGCGGAAGGTCATCGCCGACTTCCAGACGCGGACCGGCCCGATGCGGGCCGGTCCGCGCGGCGTCCTGGTCACGTTCGCCGACGGTCTCAAGCTCTTCTTCAAGGAGTCGATCACGCCGACCAACGCCGATCGTCCCGTCTACCTGCTGGCGCCGATCCTGGCGACGATCCCTGCGTTCTTGGCGTTCTCCGTGATCCCGTTCGGTTCACCGGTCACGATCTTCGGTCGCACGGTGCCGCTCCAGCTGGCCGATCTCAACATCGGCGTGCTCTGGGTGCTCGCGATGACGTCGATCGGCGTCTACGCGGTCGTCCTCGCCGGGTGGTCGAGTGGTTCGAACTATCCGCTGCTCGGCGCCGTGCGCTCGACCGCCCAGATGGTCAGCTACGAGGTCGCGATGTCGCTCGCACTGGTCGCCGTGATCATGTTCAGCGGCCACCTGACGATGTCGGAGATCGTGGCGCAGCAGGACAAGGTCTGGAACGTGATCCCGCAGTTCCCGGCCTTCGTCGTGTACCTGATCTGTGCGCTCGCCGAGGTCAACCGGCCTCCGTTCGACCTCGCCGAGGCCGAGTCGGAGCTCGTCGCAGGCTTCCACACGGAGTATTCGGGGATCCGGTTCGCTCTGTTCTACCTGGGTGAGTACG
>VAYF01000131.1 GCA_005883885.1 Actinomycetota bacterium
TACGACGCCCGTCCCTTCCGGGCCTCCATCGGGGTCGTGAGAGCCGCGCCTTCATCCGCGGCGACCCGCGCAGCGTGGAGCGCCGCGACCGCACCGGCCGAGCGGGCATCGCGAAGCGCCCGGAGCGCGGGCGTCCAGGCATCGACGATGGTCTTGTCACCTTCCTCCGCGGCGCCGAGCTTGACGATGCCCGCCAACGCGTCTTCAAGGGCGCTCGTGAGCTCGGGAAGCCCGAAGGCCGATGCCTCGCCGAGAGAGCGACCCGCCTCCCGCAGGGCGGAGCCGTACAGGGGTCCCGCCGCCCCGCCCACCCGAAGCAGCAGCGTCGCACCGGCTTGCGTGAGGAGCTCGCCGGGAGACAGACCGTCTGCTGCGGCGACGACGGAGACGACCGCCGCGAATCCTCGATCCATGTTGACGCCGTGATCGGCATCGCCGATCGCGGCGTCGAGCTGGGTCAGGAAGTCGCGGTGCGCGGCGATCTCCGCGGCGGAGCCCCGGAGCCAGCGCGCGACGAATGCCGCGTCGAACGGAGGCGGAGCTCCGCGGCGCCCGCGTCGGCCGGCACTCACCCGGTGGTCACCGCGGCCACCTTCGCGACCTGCGCGACGTGTGTCAAACCTGCACACAGGGCCACCGTCCCCGGCGCGATGTCCGGCGATGCCGAACATCTTTCGGGTTCCTCAGGTCGTGGGTGCCGATCCCGCCGGTTGCTGTTCGGCATGGCGAGCGGTCCCATTGCGCGACCGGGATCGGCTCCGTCGGGGCCACCGCGCGGAATCAGAGGGGGTGGTCGGCAACATGACGATTCCGAATCCGTACCTCGGAGAGGTCGTCGGCACAGCGACGCTGATCCTGTTGGGCGACGGCGTCGTTGCGGGCGTCTTGCTGAACAAGTCCAAGGCCCAGAACTCGGGGTGGATCGTGATCACCTGGGCGTGGGGGTTGGCGGTCTTCATGGGCGTCATCACGAGTCTCGCCGTCACCGGTGGCCAGGCGCACCTCAACCCTGCGGTCACCATCGGCCTCTGGGCCGCGGGCTTCTTGAAGGACTGGACCACGACGCAGATCCTGCTCACCATCTTCTTCGAGTTCGTCGGGGCGATGATCGGGGCGCTCCTCGTGTGGCTCTCCTACTTGCCGCACTGGCCCGAGACGGAGGATCCCGGCCTCAAGCTCGCCGTCTTCTGCACGGGTCCCGCGATCCGCAACACCGGTGCCAACCTCATCACCGAGATCGTCGGCACCTTCATGCTTGTCTTCGGCGTCGTCGCCATCGCGATCAAGTTCTCGGGCGGCTTGCTGATCAATGTCCAGGGCATGACCGGCTCTATGACGATCGGTGGCGTCCTCTCGACGGGAGCGTTCCCGGTGGCGCTCCTCGTCCTCGTGATCGGGTTGGCCCTGGGTGGCCCGACCGGGTACGCGATCAACCCGGCTCGCGACCTCGGTCCGCGGATCATGCACTTCGTGCTTCCGATCGCGGGCAAGGGCGGCTCGGACTGGGCCTACGCGTGGATCCCCGTGGTCGGACCGGTCCTGGGGGGCATCGTGGGCGCGGTCGCGGCCAAGGCGCTCTTCGATCTTCATCCGTAGCTCTGGCACGCGGCAGAGCAGAAGGAGTTGCCGAGACGAAAGGGTGAGACCCACCGATGAAGAAGCTGATCAACGATCCGGAGAACGTGGTCCGCGAGGAACTGAGCGGGATCGCGCGGGCACACGGCGACCGCGTGGAGGTCCACGTCGACCCCCACTACATCGTCCGCACCGACGCACCCGTTCAGGGCAAGGTCGCCCTCGTATCGGGGGGCGGATCGGGACACGAGCCGATGCACGGGGGGTTCGTGGGCATGGGCATGCTCGACGCGGCGTGCCCCGGCGAGGTGTTCACCTCGCCCACGCCCGATCAGATGGAAGCCGCGACCAAGGCGGTCGACGGCGGTGCCGGCGTCGTGCACATCGTGAAGAACTACACGGGCGACGTCATGAACTTCGAGATGGCAGCCGAGCTCGTCCGCTCGGAGGGCACCGAGGTCGAGTCCGTGCTCGTCGATGATGACGTGGCCGTCCAGGACTCGCTCTACACCGCCGGTCGCCGGGGGGTCGGCGCGACGGTGCTGATGGAGAAGATCGCCGGCGCCGCGGCCGAGCAACGGCGGCCCTTGAAGGAGGTCGTCGACCTCTGCCGGAAGGTGAACGACAACGCGCGGTCGATGGGGATGGCGCTGACGTCGTGCACCGTCCCGGCGGCCGGGAAGCCGACGTTCGAGCTGGGCGACGACGAGGTGGAGATCGGGATCGGCATCCACGGCGAACCGGGCCGCCAGCGCCTGAAGCTGGCGCCGGTCCACGACATCGTCGAGATGATGGCGACGCCCATCGTCGACGACCTCCCGTTCAAGAGCGGCGACCAGGTCCTCGCCTTCGTGAACGGGATGGGAGGAACGCCGCTGATCGAGCTCTACATCGTCTTCAACGAGCTCGCGTCGTTCCTCGACGGCCGCGGCATCGCCATCGGTCGCAACCTGATCGGCCCGTACATCACCTCGCTCGAGATGCAGGGCTGTTCCATCACGCTCCTGAAGCTCGACGACGAGCTGACGGACCTGTGGGATGCACCGGTCAACACGCCGGGGCTACGCTGGGGGGTCTGAGGAGGAGACGGGAAGGAGGCGGCGCCTTCGGCCACTGCCTCCTTCCCCTCGGGAGGTGGTCGTGACCGTCACGCACGACGACGTGGTGCGATGGATCCGGGCGTTCGCGGATGCGATCGCACAGAACAAGGACTCCTTGACGGATCTCGACTCTGCGATCGGAGACGCCGACCACGGCATCAACATGCATCGCGGGATGACCGCCGTCCTGGCGAAGATGGACGGCGACGGATCCGCCGACATCGGCGCGCTCCTGAAGACGGTCGGCATGACCCTGGTCTCGAGCGTCGGAGGCGCCGGTGGTCCGCTGTACGGAACCCTCTTCCTGCGCCTCGGTGCCGCGGCCGCCGGGAAGGAAGAGCTCACCGACGAGGACTGGGTGGCGATGGTGACGGCGGGCGTCGAAGGGGTGCAGTCGCGAGGGAAGGCGGAGCCGAAGGACAAGACGATGGTGGATGCCCTCATCCCCGCGCGGGACGCGCTCGCGAGCGCCGTGGCCGCGGGAGAGCCCTTCGCGGACGCGCTACGCTCATCGGCCGCCGCCGCAGAGGAGGGGATGAGGGCAACGATCCCGCTCGTTGCGCGCAAGGGCCGCGCGAGCTATCTCGGCGAAAGGAGCGCCGGCCATCAGGACCCTGGGGCCACCTCGTCGTGGCTCCTGATGAGAACCGCAGCGGAAACCTTCGGCGATCACATGGAGTGAAGGGAGGACGCGATGGCGGACTACGCAGCAGCCATCGACCAAGGGACGACCAGCACGCGCTTCATGATCTTCGACCACGCGGGGCAAGTCGTGGCCGTCGATCAGAAGGAACACGAGCAGATCTTCCCGAAGCCAGGATGGGTCGAACACGATCCGATGGAGATCATCGAACGCACCCACGAGGTCATCGCGGGCGCGCTGAAGAAGGCCGGGATCTCGGGGAGCGACCTCGCCGCCGTCGGGGTGACGAACCAGCGCGAGACCACCGTCGTTTGGGAGCGATCCAGCGGCAAGCCGATCCACAACGCGCTCGTCTGGCAGGACACGCGGACCGACCAGATCTGCAACGAGCTCTCCGCCGACGGCGGCCAGGATCGGTTCCGCGCTGCGACAGGGCTTCCGATCGCCACCTACTTCTCCGGGCCGAAGATCCGGTGGATCCTCGATAACGTGGAGGGTGCGCGGGCACGTGCTGAGGCGGGCGAGCTGCTCTTCGGCAACATCGACACCTGGGTGATCTGGAACATCACCGGCGGTCCTGATGGCGGAGCGCACGTCACCGACGTGACGAACGCGAGCCGCACGATGCTGATGGACCTGAAGACCCTGGACTGGGACGACACGATCCTGGATGCGATCGGGGTCCCGCGCGCCGTCCTGCCCGAGATCCGGTCGTCCAGCCAGACGTACGGCGAAGCCACGGGCGACCTGGCCGGCATCCCGGTGGCGGGTGACCTCGGCGACCAGCAGGCCGCCCTCTTCGGCCAGACCTGCTTCGCGGTCGGCGAGGCGAAGAACACCTACGGAACCGGCAACTTCCTGTTGCTCAACACCGGCACGAAAGCCGTGCCGTCGAAGAGCGGGTTGATCACCGGACTCGGTTACAAGATCGGCGACCAGCCCGCGGCCTACATGCTCGAAGGTTCGATCGCGATCACCGGAGCGTTGGTGCAGTGGCTGCGGGACAACATCGGGCTGATCTCGTCCTCCGAGGGGGTCGAGGATCTGGCCAAGACGGTCGAGGACAACGGCGGCGTGTACTTCGTGCCCGCGTTCTCCGGGCTCTTCGCGCCGTACTGGCGGAGCGACGCGCGCGGCGTGATCGCGGGACTCACCCGGTACGTGAACAAGGGCCACATCGCACGCGCCGTCCTCGAAGCGACCGCCTGGCAGACGAAGGAGGTCGTCGAGGCCATGAACGCCGACTCGGGCGTCGCGCTCACGTCGCTCAAGGTCGACGGCGGCATGGTCTACAACGAAACGCTGATGCAGTTCCAGGCCGATGTGCTGGACGTCCCGGTCATCCGTCCGACCGTTGCGGAAACCACCTCGCTCGGTGCGGCCTACGCGGCGGGGCTGGCGGTCGGGTTCTGGAAAGAGGTCGAGGACCTCCGGGCCAACTGGGGCAAGGACAAGGAATGGCAGCCCAGGATGGACGCGGCCGAGCGCGACAAGGAATACGCGCTCTGGAAGAAGGCCGTGACGCGGACGTTCGACTGGGTGGAGTGACCGACGCACCGGGGTGGCCACCTTCCTGCCTGAGCCCCGACGGAGGAGGACACCATGGAAGACAGGGAGCACGGCGATTTCGCCGAGGGCCAGGAGGCGGACAAGGAGCACGAGCAGGAGGAAGGCTCGTTCGCTGAGGGGCAGGAAGAGGAGGAGCACCCCAGCGGCGGTGAGCACGGCGACTTCGCCGAGGGCCAGGAGACCGAGGAGGACGAGCACGAAGAAGGCTCGTTCGCGGAAGGACAGGAAGAGGAGCCCGAGCAGTAGGACGTCGCGGGATGCCCGCGGTGCGATACTCGCGTCGATGACGCGATCCGCAGCGCGGGCATCCCGCGACGCTCCCCACGTCCTCATCGTCGGGGGCGGCGGCACCGGGGGCGCGCTCGCCCACGACCTGACGTTGCGCGGCATCCGGATCACGCTGGTCGAGCGCGGGGAATTCACCTCCGGGACCACCGGTCGTCACCACGGACTGCTGCACTCCGGCGCCCGTTACGCGGTGAACGATCGCGAGTCCGCGATCGAATGCATCGAGGAGAACGCGATCCTGCGCTCGATCTGCCCGGGATCGTTCGAAGAGAACGACGGGCTGTTCGTCGCGATCACCGACGAAGACATGGCGTACTACGACGACTTCGTCGAAGGATGCAAGGCCTGCGGGATCCCGATCGAGGAGCTCACGCCGGAGGAGGCCTTGCGGATGGAGCCGCTGCTGAACCCGGAGCTGAAGGCTGCGGTCCGGGTGCCCGACGCAACGATGGACGCGATGCGGATGCCGCTGCGGTTCTTCGCCACCGCCAAACACCGCGGCGCGACGCTCTACAACTTCATGGAGGTGCTCGACCTCGTCGTCGACGGCGGCGCCGTCACGGGCGCGACGGTCCGCGACCTGGTGACCGGCTCCGAAGGGGACCTCCACGCGGATCTCGTGGTCAACGCGACGGGTCCCTGGTCGGAGAAGATCGCCCGCATGGCGAAGGTCGACGTCCCGATCAGTCCGTCGCCGGGCGTGATGCTCGCCCTGCGGGGTCGCCTCTGCAACATGGTGATCAACCGGATGCATCGATCCGGTGACGGCGATATCGTCGTCCCGCAACGAGGCCTGTCGGTCGTCGGGACCAGCTCGTGGAC
>VAYF01000359.1 GCA_005883885.1 Actinomycetota bacterium
CGATCTCGACGTAGCGGCAGTCGGGGATGGCCTTGGCCACCTCCTGGCACTGCGGAACTGCGGTGAGCATGTCGTGCTCGAAGGCGATCACCATGCTCGGCACGCGCACGCCGCCGAGGGCTTCCAGCCGGTTGTCGTATTCGCGGTCGGCGAGGTGCTGGCCCAGGCGGCCCGGCCCGGTCCACGCCGGCGCCGCCACCTGGAACTCGACCATCAGCTGGACGCCGTCCTCGTCGCGCAGCGTCGCGGGGGCGAAGAGCGAGGGCATACCGCTGATGACGTCGTACAGCCTCGGCAGCTCGATGCCGCTCTCGTCGAGCTCCACCCACGACCGGGTGAGGTAACGCATGTACGCGTCCTGCCGGCCGAACGTGCCCATCATCACCGCGGCTCGCACGAGGTCGGGTCGGGCGAGGGCGAGCTCCTGGGTGATGAGGGCGCCGAGGGACGTACCTGCCACGCGGCAGGGGCCGAGACCGAGGTGCTCGATGAGCGCGGCCGCGTCCTCCGCCAGCAGCTGCACGGTGTAAGGCGGCGGCGTCGCCTCCGACGGCGGCACGCCGCGGTTGTCGTAGGTGACCACCTTGTAGCCCGCGCCGGTCAGCGCGGGCACCTGGAACAGCTGGTAGCTGAACGCCGGCTGTCCGGTGCCGCACACGAGCAGCACCGGTTCGCCCTCGCCGTGGACGTCGTACGCAAGGTTGACCCCGTTGACCGTCGCCTCTGCCATGGCTTCTGCATACCATCACCGAATGGCGACTGCGACCCCCGGCCCCACGCCCAACCCCGACGCGATGCGGTTCCAACTCGACGTGACGCTGCCCGAGACGATGAACTTCACGAGCGCGTGGGATCCGATCGTCACCGCCGTCCAGCAGGCCGCCGCCGCCCACCTCTGACCGGTCAGCGGCTGTAGGTCACCAGGGTCTGGCCCTCGGCGACGGCGAGGGCGGCGATCGAGCGTCGCACGTCGTCGGCAGAGGCGCCGGCGTGCAGCGTCAGCGGCGCGGAGAGCGCGTAGATGGCCACCACGTAGTGGTGGGTGCCGCCGCGCTTCGGCGGGCACGGTCCGCCGTAGCCCACCTTGCCGTAGTCGTTCCGCGCCTGCTTGCCGGGGGGCGGCTTGCCGAGTGCGATGCTGCCGTCCTGGGCCGCCATCCCGAACACGGCCCAGTGCACGAACCGGCCGCCCGGAGAGTCGCGGTCGACCATCAGCAGCGCGAGCTCCTTGGCGTTCGCGGGCACGCCCGCCCACTGGAAGGCGGGCGAGACGTTGTCGCCGTCGCATGTGTAGAGGCGGGGGAGGCGGGCGGCGGTGATGACGTAGGGAGTCGCGAGCTCCATCGTCTTGGGCGCCGAAGGAACCGCGACCGGGTGCGAGCTGCTGCACGCGACGAAGGAGGCGAGCACGGCGGCGGTGACAAGTGCGCGACGCACGATCCGCGACCCTAGCGAGTCGTAGGCTGCGTCCTCGTGCCCCTGTTCGAGCTCGACGGCCGATCGCCGCGCGTCCATCCCGAGGCCTTCGTGGCGCCGACGGCCACGCTCGTCGGCGACGTCACCATCGAGGCCGGCGCATCCGTCTGGTACGGCGCCGTACTGCGCGCCGACTACGCGCCGGTCGTCGTCCGCGCCGGCGCGAACGTGCAGGACGGATCGATCCTGCACGGGCCGCCCGGCCTGGTCATGGAGGTCGGTCCGGGCGCGACGGTCGCCCACCTGTGCGTCGTGCACGGCGCCGTGCTCGAGGAGGAGTGCCTCGTCGCCAACGGCTGCACGGTGCTCGACGGGGCGCGCATCGGCGCTCGCAGCATGGTCGCGGCCCACTCCCTGGTGGCCGCCGACGCGGTCATTCCGCCCGGAGTCCTCGCCGCCGGCAGCCCGGCGGTCGTGAAGCGCCCGATCGACGGCACGCCCGCGGAGTTCTGGGTGCG
>VAYF01000043.1 GCA_005883885.1 Actinomycetota bacterium
CGTTCCCGCCGCCTTCACGGCGACGATCGCCGAGCTGGGTGGCCCGACCCTCGATCGGGACGAGGTGATCGCGAGCTACGTGATCGGTACACCCGCGGCGATCATGGAACGCTTCCTCGGTAGGCAGATCGCCCCATCCGAGATCGACGGGTACCATGCGCGACTGCGAGCCGAGGCCGAGCGTCGGGGGGTGCACCCCTACCCGGGGATCGTCGAGGCGCTCGAGCCGCTCGCCCGGCACGTCGCGTTAGGCGTGTTCACGAACGCCGACCTCGGAAACGTGGAGGTGTTGCTCGGCGCCGCGGGTCTCCAGGACCGGTTCGCCGCCGTGGTCGGTGCGGACGAGGTCGCTCCGCATTTCAAGCCCGCCCCCGATGGGTTGCTGCTGGCGTGCGAACGCTTGGGGGTGACCGCCGCACGAACGGCCTACGTGGGGGATTCGCCACAAGACGGCGAGACCGCCCATCACGCCGGCGCCTTGGCGGTCGCGGCGAGATGGGGGCATCTGATGCGGGACGTCAGCGCCTTCGACGTCGCGGTTGACCGACCGACGGATCTGCCGAACGCGCTCGGGTTCACGTGACCCGGCGCGGGGGCGGGGCGGCCTTCGGCCGCCCCGCCCCCGCATCAGCCTTCGGGGACGACCTCCACGGTGATCACCGGTTCGACCTCGTGGAAGAGCTTGACGCTCACCTCGTGGGTGCCGATCGAACGGATCGGCTCCTCGAGGTGCACGTCACGCCGGTCGACGGGCACGCCCGTCTGGGCGGCCACGGCTTCCGCGATATCTGCGGCGGTCACCGAGCCGAAGAGCTTGCCCTCGTCACCGGCGCGAGCGGAGATCTGCAGGGCTCCCGCCGCTATGAGCTTGGAGGCGAGCGCCTCGAACTCGACCTTCTCCTTCGAAAGACGGGCGTTGTGACCACGCTTGAGCGTCTCGGCTTGTTTGAGGGCGCCCTTCTCGGCCCTGATCGCCATCCCTCGAGGGATCAGATAGTTGCGTGCGTAGCCGTCGGCAACCTCAGCGACATCCCCGGGGTCCCCGAGCTTGTCGACGGACTTCTGAAGGATGACCTTCATCGCGCGCTGTACGGGAGCAGGGCCATCTCGCGAGCGTTCTTCACGGCCGTCGCGACGTCACGCTGGTGCTGCACGCAGTTGCCCGTGACGCGACGCGCTCGGATCTTGCCACGCTCGGACACGAACTTGCGAAGCGTGATGACGTCCTTGTAGTCCACGTAGTCGATGTGGTCCTTGCAGAAGATGCAGATCTTCCGCTTCTGCTTCTTCTGCCAGGCGGCGTCCTTCTCCTTCTTGCGCGCGGACGCGCGCTCCGGTTTCCTCGGTTTACCCGGCATCCAGCGGTGTCTCCTCGTTGTCGGTGGACGCGCCGACCGGCGCCGCGACCGCGGCACCCCAGTCTCCGCCTGATGACGCGGAGGAACTGCGGCTGGTCTTGGTGACGGTGGCGGTTGCCCATTTGAGGCTGGGACCGAGGTCGTCGGCCTCGATCTCGACCACGGTTCTCTTCTCGCCCTCCTGGTTCTCCCAGGAACGCTGCTTCAGCCGGCCGGTCACCACGACCCGGCTGCCGCGCGTGAGCGTCTCGGCGGCGTTCTCCGCCAGGCTCCGCCAGCAGTTGATCGTGAAGAACGACGTGTCGCCGTCCGTCCAGTTGCCGGCCGCGTCACGGATCCGCGTGGAATACGCGACCCGGAAGTTGGCCACCGCGGCGCCGTTCGCCGTGTAGCGCAGCTCGGGATCATCCGTGAGGTTGCCAACGATCGTGATCTGGTTGTCGCTCGCCATGGAGCGGTCCCCCTTCTGGGTCTCTTACGCCTCCGCGGAGGCGGGGGAAGTGGTTGGCTTCGCTTTCTCCAGCGCCTTGTCGGGCAGGAGCAGGACCTTGTGCCGGATCACCTCGTCGGCGAGCTTGAGCGTATGGTCGAGCTCCGCTTGGACCGAAGGCTCCGCCTGGAAGCGGACCACCACGTAGTACCCCTCGTGTTGGCGCGCGATCTCGTAGGCGAAGCGTCGTCGGCCCCAGCGATCGATCGGATCGACCTTCCCGCCGGTCGGCGCGATGGTCTTCGCGATGCGATCGACCGCCGTGCTCACCAGGGCTTCGTCGGCCTCGGCGGGCAGGATGAGCATGCCTTCGTACTCCCTCAACATTCACCTCCTCTGGTCTGGACGGCCCCCCCGAGAGGGGGAGCAGAAGGATGAGGGCTGCCCAGAGTGTACGGGACGGTCGTCTCAGGCGGCGGGCGCGGCTTGACGGGCGACGCCCGCGTAGCGGTACAGCCCGTCCCGGAGCACGTACCTGATGGTGGATGGCTGCTCGGGCTCCGCGAGCCCGGGCACGTCCAGCTCACGCGGGACATGACCTTCCGGAAGCGGGTAGCAGCGCCCATCGAACGGACCCCCCGCCAGGATCCCGAACCGAGCGTCTCCCAACGTCAGGAGTTGGGCCCAAGGCTCGTGCTGCATGGTGCCGGTCATCCAGATCGCCTCCTCCTGATCACGATGGTCACCGTAGCTACCGGTACTGACATCGAAGTGCTCCCACAGCGTCGCGGTAGACTCCCGCGTGGTTGGCCGTGCACTCCAAGGAGGTGCGAGCAGATGACCGTCACGATCCACGATCTTCGTTCCTGGAAGTCCGAGGGCAAACGCTGGGCGATGCTCACGGCCTACGACTTCCCCACTGCCCAGATCCTCGACCGAGCGGGCGTGCCGGTGCTTCTCGTGGGTGACTCCGTCGGCCGCAACGTCCTCGGGTATGCCAACGAGCTCCCGGTGACGATGGAGGAGATGCTCCACCACACGCGTGCGGTCGCCAGAGGCGTCGAGCATGCGATGGTCGTCGGCGACATGCCCTTCATGTCGTTCCAGGCCTCGATCGAGGACGGCGTGCGCAACGCCGGGCGGTTGGTGAAGGAAGGAGGCGCCCACGCGATCAAGCTCGAGGGCGCGCAGTTCGACCTGGTCCACCGGCTCGTCGACATCGGCATCCCCGTGATGGCGCACGTCGGACTGACGCCGCAATCCGTCTACGGGCTCGGTGGCTATCGCGTCCAGGGACGAGGCGAAGCGGCAGCGAAGGTCCTGGACCAGGCGCACTCGCTCGAGAAGGCTGGGGCGTTCTCGATCGTGCTCGAGGCGATGCCTGCGGATCTCGGCGCCGAGATCGCGAAGGAGCTCCAGATCCCCACGATCGGGATCGGCGCGGGGAGCGGGACGGACGCGCAGGTCCTCGTGATCAACGATCTGCTCGGACTCAACGAGACGGTGCCGAAGTTCGCGAAGCGATACGTGGACCTGCGGCAGACGATCACGACGGCCGTGGAAGGGTTCGTCGCCGACGTCGAGGCGGGCACGTTCCCGGACGAGGAGCACGTCTACTCGTAGGTTCCCTGAGCCGGGGCAGACCGGCCATACACTCGCCGCGTGAACCTTTGGGTCCGCCGTGGCGCGGCGATCGCGCTCGTCGCCGGCTTCCTCCTCCTTATCCCCGGAGCACACTTCTCCCCGCGGATGCAGGTCGCGGCGGCGGCGGCATCCGCGGCTGCTTGCATCGCGGTCGCGGCCGTTGCGACGGCGCGGTACCGGGCCGGGGGCGATCAGCACTCGCTGTTCCTCGCGACCGGCTTCGGCGTCCTGGCCGCGCAGGCGGCTCTCTTCGGGTTGTGGTGGCCTCTCTACTATGGGCAGGGCGCCGAATACGCGATCACGGTCGGTACGAGCACGATCCTCTACCAGCCGTTGCGATCCTTCTCGGGAGCGGCCCCCGCCTATGGCTTCCAGTTGGGATGGCTGGTGGCGGGAGCGTGCTTCGTGCTCGGGGTCCCCTGGTGGGATCGACGCGGTCGTCCACCCGTCCGCCTCTGGCGCGGGCTCCTGGCGATCGCGTCGCTCCTGCTGATCG
This sequence comes from Actinomycetota bacterium, assembly GCA_005883885.1. GTDB lineage: Bacteria > Actinomycetota > UBA4738 > UBA4738 > HRBIN12 > AC-51. The sequence goes on from VAYF01000043.1 coordinate 3,929, forward strand.
CGGATGCATGCCTCGCCGTGGCGTTCCGCCACGCTCCGAGCGCCGAGTCGATCCTGACGGGTCGCGTCCATCCGGGTCCACTCGGGTGGGCGCTCGGCGTCGTCGGCGCCGCCGTCCTGCTCGTGGCGGCCGGGCGGGAGCTGTTCCGCCGACGAGACCCGCCCCATCCGTTGATCGGCGTGGCGTTCATGGCGGCCGTCGCGCTGCCCCTGAGCGCTACCCGTTCACCGACCCAAGGACTCGCATACGTCCAGTGGGCGGACATCCTCCAGCTGATCGTGCCGGCGATCGCGTTCGCGGCGCTGTTGTCCGCGCAACGGACCGAGACCTCGCGGATGCGGCGAGCGTCGGACCGAGCCGAAGAAGTCTTGGGTGGCCGTGCCGAGATCGCGAGCGTGATCGCCCACGATCTCCGCGGCCCGATCTCGTCGGTCAAGAGCATCGCGGCGTCCACGCTCGCGAACTACGACCGCTTGTCCGACGCCCAACGCCAGGAGTTCGTCGGGTTGATCGATCAGGAGGCGCAACAAGTCCTCGGCGTCGTTCATCAGATGTCGGTGGCGCTGAAGGTGGATGCCCGCACGCTCGATCTGCACCCGGCGGGGAACGAGCTGGCGGCGGTCGTGCAGCTGGCCCTGGGTGAGGCCGAGATCCGCGGACACCCGGTGACGGTCGATGACCCCCAACGGATCGAGGCCGAGGTCGACGTCCGATGGCTCGCGGAGGCGATCCGCCAAGGGATCGACAACGCGGCGACGTTCTCACCGGAGGGTTCCCCGATCCGGGTCTCCCTCGACGGAACGGATGGCGGGCCGGTCCAGATCGAGATCGTCGACGCCGGTCCGGGGGTGCCGCCCGAGCGACGGGACCAGGTCTTCGAGCGATTCGCTCGATGGCGGCCACCCGGGTACGAGGAAGCGCCCGGGAGCGGGCTCGGGCTGTTCATCTGCCGCGGCATCGTGCGCGAACACGGGGGCGATACGACGCTCACCGATGCCCCCCAAGGGGGTACCATCCTGCGCATCCGGCTGCCCCGGAGGGCAAGGTGAGCGCGACGGATCGCATCGTCTCCTTATTGATCTGCGACGACCACAAGCTCCTCACCGATGCCCTGGCGACCGTGGTCGGCCTGGACGAGGAGCTCCAGCTCATCGCGCCCCCGGTCAACACTCCCGAGGAAGCGATCAGGCTCGCGGAGGAGCACCTCCCGGACGTGGTGTTGATGGACATCGTGTTCAAGGGCGACGGCATGAGCGGGATCGACGCGACGCGCCGCATCAAGGAGGCCTCGCCGTCGACGAACGTGGTGATCATGACGGCCCATGACGATGAGCGACTGCTGGTCGAGGCCGTCGAAGCCGGCGCCTCGGGGTTCCTGTCCAAGGATGAGGCCGCGGTCGAGATCTTGGCCGCCGCGAAGGCAGCCGCCGACGGCGAGGTCCTGATCGACCCCGCGACCTTGACCCGGCTGCTCGCGCAGGTCGCCCGTCAGCGCGAGGAGCAACGCGACGCGCTGGTGCTGCTCGACGATCTCACCGACCGCGAGCGGGAGATCCTCGGTCTGCTGGCGCAGGGCAAGCGCAACGACGACATCGCCAGGGAGCTCTACATCAGTCCGCAGACGGTCCAGACCCACGTGCGGAACATCCTCGGCAAGCTGCGGGTCCACTCGAAGCTCGAGGCCGTGTCGTTCGCCGTCAAGCACGGCGCGATCCAGGTCGGCTGACCCGGGCGCTCCGGCCTCGCCCGCGATTACCCGAGATCGGGTATCGAAGAACGACGTGCGGATGTCGAAGGTTCGAGTGCGACGCCATGGAACCTTCCTGGGGCCCACCACCCCCTCGGTGGCCCCCCGGGAGACCTGAAGGCCCGAGCGAACCCCTCCCTCGCTCGGGCCTTCTTCATGGCCGGGGGCCGGCCGATCCCGGCGGGACGGCCGCTCGCCGGAGCTTCCCGGATGGCGTGCGCGGCAAGGCATCGACCAGGATGAGCTCGCGAGGGGCCTTGAATCGAGCGAGACGCTCCCGGCAGTGCTCCCGGAGCGCGTCGAGGGTCGGTGGGAGCGCTCGATCCGCCGGGACGACCCAGGCGACGACCCGCTGACCCCATTCGTGATCGGCGGCGCCGGTGACGGCAACGTCGGCCACGCCTTGATGCGAGCGGAGCGCGGCTTCGACCTCGTCGGGCCACACGGTCTCCGCACCCGAGCGGATCGCGTCGTCGGACCGCCCGCGCACGACGAGCCGACCCTCCGCATCGAGGTCCCCCATATCTCCCGTCCTGAGCCAGCCGTCCACCGTGAAGGACCGCGCCGTCGCGGCCGGGTCGGAACGGTAGCCCTCCATCACCGTCGGGCCGGT
>VAYF01000044.1 GCA_005883885.1 Actinomycetota bacterium
GATGGCCTCGATGATCCGGTTCCACCGCGGCGCCGGATGGCCGAAGCCGTCGTACGGTCCGTTCGCGGGTCTCGATCAGGAGGAACGGGCGGCCTGCCAGGTGCTCACGGGGATCCTGCGGATCGCCTACGGCCTGGGACGCGCGGACGAGTCCGACGTGGTCGAGATCGGTGCGAAGATCCGGCGCGGTGAGCTCCGGATCGTGGTGTCCGGATCCGCGAACCCCGAGGGAGCGGTTGCGGAGGCCGAGGAGCGCGCGGGCGTGCTGGAGCGGGCGATCGGACGGCGGATCCGCTTCGAGATCGTCCCCGAGGGAACCCTGGTCACACGTCCGGGATAGGCCCCTTCGTGGAGGCGAGGAAGCCGACCGGCGCGAACCCGAGCCGTTCGTAGAACCGGACGATGGCCGCCGAGCCCGGGTCGCACAGCAGGAACGGGCCGTCGGCGCCCGCTCGGCGTGATTCCTCGCCGATCCGTGTGACGACGGCGCCGGCGTAGCCGCGTCCGCGCGCGGCCGGGTCGGTGGCGACGTTGTCGACGTAGCCCGTTCCGGCGAGTACCAGGAGCGTGCCGAGCGAGACGGGCCGGCCGTGATCGTCCCGCACGGCGAACCACCGCTTGCCGGCGGGCGCGAGGATCGCGCGCTCGAGCGTCAGGAGCTGCTCGACGGCCCCCGCCGGCTCGATCCCGAACGAGTCGCGCATCGAGCCGGCGGCGGCCGACCACAGCTCGTCGCCCGGCATGAGCTCCTCGACCGGGATGTCCTCCCCGCTCCGCCCGGGGATCCCGTCGAGGACCATCGCGAGGTCCCAGGAGATCCGATGCCCGCGGGCCGAGAGCTCCGCGAGCAGCTCGCCGTGCGCCTCGTGGTGGAACGAGACCACGTGCTCCACCTGAGCTCCGGCGCGTACGAGGGCCGGGAGCAGGTCCGCCTCGATCGTCGCGGCCGAGACCTCGGTCGCGACGTCGACACGAGCGTAGTTCGTGTCCCAGACGTCGGGGAACCGAGCGTCGGTGACGACCGCCCCCCATGGCGTCGACAGGACGTCGGCCACCAGATCGTCCAGCGAGATCCAGAAGAGGAGCAGCGGTTCCGGGAGCGGCACGATGCGCGAGGCTATCGCTGGAGGCTGGGGTACGCTCGCCGCCATGATCCGGGCGCACGCGTTCCGCGACGGGCTCTTGATGGAGGGCGAGCTGCTGCTCGGTGACGCGGAACGGCTCCTCGAAGACGAACACGTCTTCGTGTGGATCGATGTCGAACAGCCGGACGATGAGGAGATCGACGCGCTCGGATCCATCTTCGGGCTGCATCCGGTGACGATCGAAGACGCGCATCACCTGCACCAACGGCCGAAGGTCGAGCTCTTCGAGGGATACGCCTTCGTGGTGGTGCACCCGCTGGATCTGGGGTCCAAGGAGGGTGACGAGGGGCTGATCGACCAGGAGCTTCACGCCTTCGTCGGCGGCGGCTACCTCGCCACGCTCCGGTACGGCCCCGGCCCGTTCTCGCTCGACGTCGTCACGCGCCGTTGGCGCGCGCAACCGGAGCTGCTCGCGAACGAAGGAGGCGGCTTCGCCGTGTACGTGCTGATCGACGAGGTCGTCGACGGCTACCTCTCCATCATCGAAGCGTTCGAGGACCGCGCGGACGATCTGGAGGACGACGTCTTCAGCGTGGGAGCCGCCGAGGACAGCGGGATCGCGCTGCAGGAGCGGATCTTCCTGTTGAAACGCGAGGTCGTGCGGCTTCGTCGGTTCGCGGCGCCGCTGCGCCAGGCGCTCGACCTGCTCCAGGAAGAACCGAAGTTGGCCGGATCACCGCTCGCTCCGTACTACCGCGACGTGACCGAGCACGTGATCCGCGTGACCGAGCTCGCCGACAACATCCGCGACCTCCTCACCTCGCTCCTCGAGGTCCGGGTGAGCCAAGTCGCGAACCGATCGAACGAGATCATGAAGAAGCTGTCCGCGTGGGCGGGGATCATCCTCGTGCCGACGTTGATCGCCGGCATCTACGGGATGAACTTCGCGGGGATGCCCGAGCTGCGCTGGTCCCTGGGATACCCGGCCGCGCTGGGCACGATGCTGCTTTCCGGCAGCATCCTGTACGTGATGTTCAAGCGCCGGGGCTGGCTGTAGCTCGTGTGTCGCGCGGTGAAGGTGCTCTGCGTGGCCACCGACGAAGACGCCCTCGTGCGGCTTCGCCACGCGTCGGTGGGCGCGGGATGGGAGCTGGTGTCCGGAGCGATCGACCTACGCGGGGCGCTGGATCAGCTCGACGTCGAGCGACCGCACGCGTTGGTCGTCTTCGGTCCGTTCGACGACCTCGTGGCGCTGGCGGCGGAGCGCTTCCCGGGGATGCGGATCATCACGGACCGGGACACACCCGGAGCGAGCGTGGTCGCGACGTCCATCGAGGACGTCCGGGAGCTGCTCGCGGAGCAGTCCCGTCCGGGCGGTCCCGTCCGGTGACCGGGATCAGCTCCAGGGCGCCCACCCGTACCGGCGAACCATCTTCATCGTCACGATGATGTTGGCGCGGGCGTTGAAGGCCGACCAGCCCTTGAAGCCGTAGTCGTACGCACGACCCGGCCAATACCTACACAGGTGCTGGTAGATGCCCTTGGCGCAGCTCCAGGCGTTGTACGCATCGGGGTCGAACATGGACTCCCGATGGGCGATCGTCACGGCCTTGTCCGGGTTGACCCCGTAGTAGCGCGCCGCGCACCGGATCAGCCGCCTGACCTGGAGCGGTCCATCGCGCCACTGGATCGCGCAGATCTTGCTCGGTGTGAAGCTGTAAGAAGCGTCGCCCGTCACCGCCGAAGCGCGTGCTCCGGGGGAAGCGATGAAGAGTGCGGTCAGGATCAGCGTCGCGGCGAGTGCGCGACGCGGCCGGATCGCGTTCGTCATGGGCATCTTCACCCCCGCGGTGGGCGGAGCTGGCAGCTGCGCCCGCGTGAACCGGCCCGGCGAACCCTTCGCCGCTGTCTCCGGCCGACCCGCGGTAGGTCGTGGGTGTCGGCATCACCTCCTGCGTCTGTCGCTCTTCACGTGTGACCTATCCCGCCCGCGGGCTCCCCCCGTTCCAACGTCCCGGTCACGTGGGCGTGCGCGAACCGACCCTGGGAAGGCGGAAGCGCACGCACGTGCCGGGAAGGGAACGGACGGGGGGTGTCCGTAGGAAGGTCGACCTACCCTACCGACGGAGCGAACGTTACGGCAAATAGACTGTGACCGCGGGTCACAGGGGTGCCTGCGAGCATGGAGACCCCTGCGAGCATGGAGACCATGGAGTCCAGAACATGGAGATGAGCGATCGCCCGAGCCACCGCATCGTGCTGCTCGCCGCCCCGCGCGGCTACTGCGCGGGGGTCGAGCGTGCGGTGGAGGCCGTCGAGCGGGCACTCGACAAGCACGGCGCCCCCGTCTACGTCCGGAAGCAGATCGTGCACAACCTGCACGTCGTGCGTGACCTGGAGGCGAAGGGCGCGATCTTCGTCGACGAGATCGACCAGGTCCCGGTCGGAGCGGTCACGGTCCTTTCGGCTCACGGGTCGCCGCCGTCGGTCTACGAAGAAGCCGGCCGCCGCGAGCTCCAGCTGATCGATGCCACCTGTCCGCTCGTGACGAAGGTCCACGTGGAGGCCCGCCGATTCGCCGGGGAAGGCAGGACGATCGTGCTGATCGGCCACGCCGGGCACGAGGAGGTCGAGGGGACCAGCGGGCAGGCCCCCGACCGGACCGTCTTGGTGCAGGACCTCAAGGAAGCGGCGCAGGTGGAGCTCCCGACGGGACCGATCGCTTACCTGACGCAGACCACCCTGTCGGTGGATGAGACCGGTCAGATCGTCGAGGCGCTCCGCGACCGCTATCCCGAGCTCCAACCGCCGCCGCGCGAGGACATCTGCTACGCCACCCAGAACCGTCAGGACGCGGTGAAGGCGATCGCGCCGCGCGCCGACGTCGTGCTGGTGATCGGCTCGAAGAACTCATCGAACTCGAACCGCCTCGCGGAGGTCGCCCGTGAGCTCGGCGCGGCGGCGTACCTCGTCGATGACGAGACCGAGGTGGACCCGGCGTGGGTGGCCCGTGCCGCGACCGTCGGAATCACCTCCGGGGCGAGCGCGCCGGAGCATCTCGTGACGCGGATGCTGTCGTGGCTTGCGGAGCACGGCTTCGACGACGTCGAGTCGGTCCCGATCGTCGAGGAGGGGGTGCGGTTCTCGTTGCCTGCGGGGGTGCGCGAGTCGACCCGATGAGCGGCTCGGCGTAAGGTGCGCTCAGCTCCAGGCGCTGAACTGGTCGCGGTCCTCTTCGCCCTCGTCGAAGGCGATCGAGACCAGCGTGCTCGTCGAGAGCACCCCCGGGATCGCATGCACCTGCTCGAGGATGATGCCGCTCGCCGTCTCCCACGGTTGGGCGATGCAGGCGAGGATGTCCCACCGGCCCGCGAGCAGGGCCACGCCGTCGATCTCCTCCATCCCCGCGAGCGCCTCGCCGATGTCGACCGCCTTGCCGGCCGCGGCCTTGATGTGGACGTAACAGGCGTTGGGGAGGATCTGCGGCGGCGACACCGCGATGCCGAACAGCCCGGCCCGATCGGGCGGCACGACAGGAGCGGTGATCGTCTGCACCACGCCGGGGATCTGATGGACCTCGGCGAGCACGCCGTTGCCGATCTCATCGAGCGTCGCACCCCGCGCGTAGAGCAGCAGATCCCATTCGCCGACCGTCGGCACCACGCGCTTGATCCCCGGCTTGGCCGCGAGCACGGCGAGCACGTCCGCCATCGACCCCGACGCGATCCGGATGTAGACGTACGCGTCCATGCGTCGCAGGGTAGGCCGCCCCACGGAGGGGCTCAAGCAGCGCGCGGGCTCACGTCTCGACGGGGACGGGTTGCTCGCCGCAGAGGGCGATCAGCTCCTCCTCGCCCTCCTCGGGCCCGATCGAGATCAGCCGGTCACCTCCACGGAGCACCGAGGTTCCGCGCGGCCGGTAGACCCACCTCGGTCCGCGCTGGATCGCGAGCACGAACATCCCGGTCTCCGTCTCGACCTGCAGCTCCTTCAACGATCTCCCGTCGGCCGGCGACCCGGGCTGGACCACCGTCTCGACGCTCGTCTCCTCCGTCTCCTCGAGGGCCATCTGGACGACCGGGTGAAGCGGTTCCCCGTGCTCGACGTACCACGTCATGTCTCGCGCCGCATCGCAGATCGACTCGGATGCGCTCGCGAGCCGGAACAGCCCGCGGAGCTCGTCGACGTTGCGCGCTTCCGGCGCCGCCCGCAGCACCCAGGACTCGAGCTCGTCCTGCAGCACGTCGGACCGAGCCTCGAGCACGCCCACCTCGGCGGCCAGGGTTCGGTTGTTGAACAGGATCGACGCGTAGGCGAGGGCGACGGCCGCCTCGGCGAGGTCCTTCATCTCCACGAGGATGTCGACCGCACGATCGAGCTCCGACAGCGGCGGCGCGTCGCTCTGCGGCGCCTGGGGTCGAATTCCCATCGCATGTCCGAGCGGATCGCCATCACCCACATCCCGGTCTCGGTCGGGAGCGAGAGCTCCCGCAGGGTGTGGCCGGCCGCGGCCGACCCGTCGCGGACACGGACCCGGGCGGTCATCTCATCCGCATGCCGGAGGTCCGGCCGGAGCACGTCGGGGATCCCGAGGCGAGCGGCGATCACCCGGGCGATGTCGGAGGCGGCGTCGCCGACCTTCTGGATGGCGTCGGCGATCCAGAGCACGCCGGCCATGCCCTCGGCGTCCTCGGGGCTTCGCGCCGCGAGCATCGCGATCGTCCGCAGCCTGCGCAGGTACAGGGTCGATCGCTCCTCCAGCCGGCCGACCTCTTCGGCCAGCTTCTCCTCGTTGAAGAAGACGGCCGCGTACGCCAGGTCGACCATCAGCTCGGAGGCGTCCTTCAGCTCGACGAGCAGGTCTTTGACGGTGTTCGGCTCATGTTCATCCATGGAGCACTCCCGATGATGTCATGACGATCAGGACCACCGCCACGCCGGCCAGGTCCATCACGCTCGTGATGATGGGAACACCCTGGTTGTCGGGGTCCAGCCCGAACCGATAGGTAACGACAGCGAGGTAGTACCCCGCGAGCACCGTGAGCGGGGTGACCAGCAGTCCCGCCAGGAGCGTCGCGCCGATCAGCGTCCACGCGCCGGGCATCCCCGGCAGTCCGGTCGCCGCTCCGAGCGCCCACGAGATCGCGCCGATCATCGTGAAGACGACGATGGACAGCCCGAGCACGATCGATCCGTCGACGATAGCGGGCGTGTCCGGACGGCCCGAGGGAGTGATCACCCCGATCTGGAGCTTGGAGGTGATCCGGGAGGAGAAGATCCCCCCGAGCGCTCCGGCCTGCGACACGAACGGCGGGATCAACGACAGGAGGACGGGGACGGCCGTGAGCTCCGCGAGCCGGGCCTGCTGGAGGCCGCCGGAGAGGATGTCGAGGATCGGGGTGAGCAGGATCGTCGCCGTCATCTCGAGCACGACACGGCGGACCTGTGGGTCACGAGCGATGTACGAGCGAACCGCGGCGGCGGTCGACACCCCGATCGCAACGATCCCGATCCCGACGGCGACCGCCTCGTTGCGCACCAGGAACGTGGCGAGGAACAGGCTCGGAAGGGTCGTCATGTCGCCGAGCGCGGTGACCATGGGCGTCGAGACGGAGTCCAGGTCCCATTCCAGCCGATAGGAGAGCGCCGACAGACCGATCGTGATCGTGAGCACCAGGACGGAGCCGATCGCCCCGCCGACGATCGAGATCACGGCCAGATCCCACAGGGAGATCGACGGCTGCCCGAACAGGGCGCCGGCGAACCGCGCGAGCAGGGCGAGCCACAAGGCCGACGAGAAGGTCGTGAGGATCGCGACGTCGACGTTGCGACGCAGGACGCCGCCGGGCTCCAGGTTGATCTCCAGCACCCCGGCCGCGCTCGCCGTGCCGAGGCGTGCGCCGATCGCACCGAAGATCGTGCCCTTCATCCCGACCGCGGCCGGGATCAGGATCAGCAAGCCGGGAAGCGCAGCGAGGGTGCCGGTGATGTGGGCGAGCGTCAGCCCTGCGACGAACCCCGCGACCGTGCTGATGACGAGCGCGACCAGGCCCTGACGCAGCGTCCGGGTCTCGGACCGCCAGTAGCCGAGGAGCCGGCGGGCGCGGCGGACGAGGGCTGGGCGTGGCCCGGCCATCGACACTCCTTCATGGCGCTCGACATCGCTCGTGCACCTCCGGTCGCGGCTTCCTGGTCAGGCTCTCTGGTCACGGCTCTCTGGTGCACCGGCCCCAAGGTCGGACCCGGGACGCGACGCTCGGGGCCCGGGGCAGTATGCCCGCGGTCGAGGGCCCAGGGCAACCCCTCCGGTGTGAGGAACCGGGCTCCGGGGCAACCCCTTTGGACCTCAGCTGACCCAGTGCTCAGTGACGAAGAGCCAGAAGGCGAGCCCGGCGTCCTCGCCGTAGCGCCGGAAGCGCCGCTCGATCTGGGCGTCCGAGGGCAGCTTCCGGCGTCCGGCGGCGCGGACGTAGGCCGGCCGGGACCACGAATCGAGGATCAGTCGTGAGCTTCGACCGAGCGTCATCATCACGTTGGCCGCCGCGTAGGGCCCGATCCCGGGCAGCGAGCGGAGGAGCGCCTCGACCTCCCCGTCGGGGAGGTCGAGGCGCGACGTGTTCGCCAGGACCTCGAGGTCGACCTCGCCGCTCGCGACCAGCTCCGCGAGCCGGACGAAGTACGGAGCCCGGTACCCGGATCGCACCACCTCGCGATAGAAGCGCTCGTCGCGACCGGCCATCGCGCGCGGGGTCGGGAACGCGTTGGCGAGCGGATCGTCCGCGAAGCCCGCGGCCGGCTCGCCGAGCTCGCGCACCAGCGCGTTGACCATCGTGGTCGTGAGGCTCCACGAGCAGTTCGTCGTGCAGAGCGTCTTGACCACGTCCTCCCACACGGTGGGGGAGCGGAGCATGCGCCCCGCGCCCGCCGTGACCCACGCGAGCCCGGGGTCGGCAGCGGCGAGGGCGTAGAACGCCGAGAGGTCCTGATCGAGCCGAAGGACGCGTGCGGCGCCCCGTGCGATCGCGTCCCGGGTCGCGGTCGAGGTCCTGGCGCCACCCAGGATCTCGACATGAGCGGCGCCTCGGTTCCCCGGCGCGATCCGTACCCTCCGCGGTACCCCGCGGGGGATGCGGAGCGTGAGCTCAAGGGACCGGGCGGCCTCGTCGATCGCCATCGGCGCCAGGTCGTGGAACCCGTGGGAGATCAGTGTCCGCCACAGGTCGACCCGCTCGCCGCCCGGACCGCGGAGCTGCAGTTCGATGGGGTCGTCCGGCGTCACGCCGTCGCGCGCTCCCGTTCGCGGTACGCGCGAACCTTCGCCCGGTTGCCGCAGTCCTTCATCGTGCACCAGCGACCGGAGCGATTCTTCGAGCGATCCCAGAACACGGCGCGGCAGGTGGGGCTCGAGCACTCCTTGAATCGGGACCAGGAGCCGTCGAGTTCGGCGAGGAACGCGACGGCCAGGATCCGCCCAACCGCCCCCCGGACGCCGGCCGCCTCCGATCGGAGCGCCTTCGCGCCGAAATCGACGCTGAGCTCGGTCTCACGAGCCGCCCGGTCGAGCGTGTCGATCGACCCGGGGTCCGGCGAGCGACCCATGTTCTCGTGCACGCGCGACCGGAGGGCCTCGAGGATCCCGGCGGCCCAGCGGAGATCCGCCTCCTCAGGGGTCCGGTCGACCGTGAGCAAGCCGTGTTCGCGGAGCCACCACTCGACCGTCTCGAGGCTGGGAGGCACCGAGTTTCGCGTGCCCTCGACGTGATCGTGCAGCGAGACGAAGCCGCGGACGAGCTCCAGATCGCCGGGTGCCGGCGGGGTCGTGTCGAGGTCGGTGTTCAGGGGTTTCCGCGTGGTCTCCACGACCACCAGGATACGCGACGAAACCGGAGATATCCACTTGACCGGTTACTCCTGAACCGGTATCATGCCAGTAACCGGTTACAAGAGCCAGACGGGTTACGAAGGGAGGAGCGATGCGACCCAACATCGTCGAAGAGCTCGAGCGGCTGCGGGTGCGGGAGGCAAAGGAGCGGGCGTCGCACCCCGCGAAGCGATCGAGGAGGCAGCTGAACCGAGCCCTCCGGAAGGCCCGGCGCGCGATCGCGCGTGGCGCCGAGCGGAACCCCGACCAGCGCCCCGCCATGGATTCCCTCGACGACTGGATCCTGTTCGGCCCCCGGATGCACTGAGGCCCATCCACCGAGGTGGAAGCGGACGGTCGGAGCGCGTGGCCGCGCGTACCATCGAGTCATGGTGGAGCTGACGCCGCGCGCGCACGATGCGCTCCTGACCTCGCAGACCGCCGCCCGACGGTTCGATCCGGAGGCGCACCTCCGGCTGACCGCCGACGGGGCGACGGTGCGCGCCACGCTCGTCTCGGGGCCCGAGCCGGGCGACGCCGTCCTCGAGGTCGGCGCGCTGACGATCTTCGTCGCTCCCGGGGTCACGGGGACCGTCGACGCCGGCGAGCACAACGAGCTCACGGCCAGCTGACATGGACACCCCGCCGATACGCGACGTGCTCGAGGAACGACGTTCGGGGCTCGACGCCGAGCTCCGAGAGCTCACGGCGGTCCCCCGGGACCCCGCCGCCGCCGTCTCGTTCGGCAAGCGGATCGGCGACGGCACGACGGAGGCCGTCGATCGTTTGAGCAAGGTGGGTGCGGCCGAACAGCTCGACGCGATGCGTTCAGACGTCGTCCGAGCCCTGGAGAAGCTGGACGACGGGACCTACGGGCTCTGCGACCGATGCGGCGGGCCGATCCCTGACGAGCGGCTCGAGGCGAGGCCGTGGTCGGTGCTGTGTGTCCGGTGTGCGTCGCTGCGCTGATGTGGTGGCGACACGCCTACCGGTGGATGTACCGCACGGGTCGCACTCCTTGGGACACGGGTGTCACCCCTCCAGAGGTGGTCGAGCTGATCGAGGGTCCGGCCGCGCTCGCCCCGGACCGAGCGCTCGATCTCGGCTGCGGCACCGGGACGAACGTCCGGTACCTCGCCGAGCACGGTTGGGAGGCGACGGGGGTCGACGCCGTTCCGGCGGCGATCGACCGGGCGACGGCCAAGCTGGGCCGCGTCCCGCACGCTCGCGTTGTCCTCGGCGACGTGACCGAGCTCGAGCGGCTCGACCTCGCGGGTCCGTTCGAACTGGTGCTCGACATCGGGTGCTTCCACTCGATCGAACGTCGCCGCCGCCCCGCGTACGCGGCGGGCGTCGCGTCGCTCACACGTCCGGGAGCGCGCCTCTTCATCTTCGCCTTCGCTCGTCGAGGCGCATTCCGTCCCCTCGGCGTGACCCCCGCGGAGATGGTGACCCGCTTCGCGCCGTGGTTCGAGCCGGTGGGGAGGATCCGTGGCACGAGCCCGCCGGGCGCGGCCTGGTACCTCCTGCGGAGGGCGGCCTGAAGGCGCCCGTCCGTGAGCGTCAGGCCGAGAGCCGGCCGGGCTCGCGCGGCGCGATCCACCCGCCGTCGCCTGCGGCAAGCTCCTCGCACGACGCCGGTCCCCACGACCCAGGTGCGTAAGGCTCCACGGGGGGTGGATCGTCCAGCAGCGGCTGGACGATCCGCCAGGTCTCCTCGATCACGTCCTGTCGCGGGAACAGCGTGCCGTCGCCCACGAGCGCGTCCTTCAGGAGGCGCTCGTAGGGGCCCGGCGCCTCGCCGAGCTGCTCGTCGAAGGAGAGGTCGAGATGGACCGACTGGGTCGCGGGCGCGCCCGGCTTCTTGAGGAGGAGCCCGATGCTCGCACCCGCGTCCTCTCCGATCCGGAGCTTCATATGGTTGTGGTGGCGCAAGGCGCGCACACCGTCCCCAAGCATGATGGCGGGCGGGCTGCGGAACCGGATGTCCACCTCGGTCGCCGTCATCGCCAGCTTCTTCCCGGCGCGCAGGTAGAACGGGACCCCCGCCCATCGCCAGTTCTCGATCTTCAGCCGCAGCGCGGCGAACGTTTCGGTCGTCGACCCCGGCGCGACCCCGTCGACCTCCTGGTAGCCCTCGTATTGGCCGCGCACGTAGTGCGCGGGATCCGCGCCGGGCATCGCCCGGAAGACGTCGAGGCGGCGATCCGCCAGGGCCTCCGAACCTCCCGAGAGCGGCTCCATCGCAACGAGGGCGAGCACCTGGAGGAGATGGTTCTGGACGACGTCGCGCAGGCACCCGACCTCGTCGTAGAACCGTCCCCGGCCCTCCACGCCGAAGCGCTCCGCCATCGTGATCTGCACCGACTCGATGTGGTCGCGGTTCCAGAGGGGCTCGAACATCTCGTTGGCGAACCGGAGGTACACGATGTCTTGGACCGGCTCCTTCCCGAGGAAATGGTCGATCCGGAAGATCTGGTCCTCGCCGATCACCTCGAGCAGCTCGCGGTTGAGCTCGCGCGCCGAGGCGAGGTCGTGCCCGAACGGCTTCTCGATCACGACCCGCGCCCCGTCGGTGAGGTCTGCTTCCGCCAGCCCGCGGACGACGGACCCGAACAGGGACGGCGGGGTCTCGAGGTAGAACACGGGATGCTCCGCCGCGCCCAGCTTCTCGCGGAGACGGTCGAACGTCGTGGGGTCGTTGGTGTCGCCCGCGACGTATCGGAGGCGTGCGAGGAGCCTGCCGAGAGCTTCCTGCTCCGCCGGCCCCTGTTCCTCGATCGCGGCCCGGGCGTGTGCGCGGAGGTCGGCGTCGGTCCACGTCGGTCATGTCGCTCGCGATCCTCCGGCGCCGTGACAGCGACGCCAACCCGAGGATACGGTCCAGCGCAGGAAGAGCGACGGGAGGGTCCGATGACGACGACGAGGCCGACCCAGCTCGGGATGGTGGGGCTCGGACGGATGGGTGCCAACATCGTCCGGCGCCTGATGCGCGACGGTCACCCCTGCGTGGTCCACGACCTCTCCTCCGAAGCGGTCGCCACGCTCGCCTCGGAGGGTGCCACCGGCGCCGACTCGATCGAGGCGTTCGTGGGGGCGCTCAGGCCGCCACGAACGGTCTGGGTGATGGTCCCGGCGGGCGAGCCGACCGAGCAGGCGGTCGGCTCGCTCGCCGGCGGGCTCGCGCCGGGTGACGTCGTGATCGATGGCGGCAACACCTACTACCGCGACGACCTGCGCCGAGCGAAGGAGCTCGCCATGCGCGGGATCGACTACGTGGACTGCGGCACGTCGGGCGGCGTGTTCGGGCTCGATCGCGGCTTCTGCCTGATGGTCGGATGCAACGACGATGCCGTTTGGGGCCGGCTCGAACCGATCTTCCGGTCGCTCGCGCCGGGCGTCGCGGCCGCTCCGCGTACGCCCGGCGCGCCCGCCGAGGTCACCCCGCAGGAGCAGGGCTACCTCCGGGTGGGTCCGGTCGGCGCCGGGCACTTCGTCAAGATGGTCCACAACGGGATCGAGTACGCGCTGATGGAGGCGTACGCCGAGGGCATCAACGTGCTGCACCACGCGAACATCGGGGGCGAGGCGCAGGCTCACGACGCCGAGACCGCGCCGCTCGGCGATCCCGCCTTCTACCGGTACGACATCGACATCGCGGCCGTCGCGGAGCTCTGGCGCCGGGGGAGCGTCGTGGCATCGTGGCTGCTGGATCTCGCGGCGGCGGCGTTGCATGACTCGCCGACGCTCGACGGGTTCGCGGGACACGTCGCCGACTCCGGCGAGGGTCGCTGGACCGCTATCGCGGCGATCGAGGAGGGCGTTCCCGCCGACGTCCTCGCGGCCGCCCTCTCCGCGCGGTTCTCCTCCCGCGGGCAGGCCGAGATGGCGAACCGGTTGCTGTCCGCGATGCGATGGCGGTTCGGGGGGCACCTCGAGCCGCCGGCGTGATGTCCTGGCGGGAACGAACCGTCAGGCGATCGCGGGCGGCCGGGAACCCGCGTCGTACCCTCGGAGCTCCGGGTAGCGCACGGCGCACGCGACCGCGCCGACGATGCACGCGAGCCCGCCCGACACGACGCTGAAGGTCGGCGAGATCGCCGCCGCCACGAGGCCCGCCTCCAGGTCGCCTATCCTCGGCCCGCCGGAGACGACGAGCAAAAAGATGCCGCCCAGCCGGCCGCGGAGCGCGTCGGGGATGCTCACCTGGAGGATCGTCGAACGGAAGATCGCGCTCACGACGTCGGCCGCGCCCGCGATCGCGAGGAAC
>VAYF01000045.1 GCA_005883885.1 Actinomycetota bacterium
CAAGCCGACCGGGATGCGATCGCATGGCGGCTGATGCCTCGGAGCTCTGCGAAACGGTAGGAGACACGGCCTCCACCAGACGAGAACGACGTCTGTCACCCGAACGCCCTTCCCCCGATCGTCCACGCTGCACCGGCATCCGGTCGTTGCAACGGTCCTTCCCGCAGGGCACCATCGTCCTGTTCCCGACTCCGTGGAGGCACCGATGAAGGACCAGCGTTTGAACTACGCCGGGATCGGCGGCGCCGTTGCAGGCATCGTGGGTCTCCTCGGCATCTACGCCGACTGGTGGGAGACGGACACCACCGTGTATCACGGGACCGCAGACATCTCGGGCCAGCTCGCGCTCGCGATGTCGATCGGCTTGTTCGCGTTCGGGGCCGCTTACGTCCTGTCCTCCGACCAGAGGATCCGCCGCGCGATGGGCGCGCTCATGACGCTCTTCGCCGTCGTGCTCACGCTCGCCTGCGTCTGGGGTTTGCAGCGAGCCGACAACGTCGCGCTGGGCGCATCCGCGCAGGTCGGACTCTGGGTCTCCCTGCTCGGAGGCGTGATGGGGATCGCCGCTTCGATGCTGGCCGTGAAGTACGCGGCCGACGAGGATGCGTCCGCCGGCTCCGACGACGAGCGGGGATCGGACGCGGTCTCGACTAGCCCGAGCGTCAGCTAGCCTCGGGGGTACGCTGCCGGCCCATGGTCGCGGGCCTCTCCAGGACGTGGTGGTCCCGTCCGGGGTTGGAAGTCCGGGACAGGCGGCTCGTCGTGGCGGGCCGCGACGCCGAGGACGTCGCCAGGACGAGCGGCACGCCCGCGTACGTGTATGACCTCACGCGGATCGAGGAGCAGGCGAGCGCGCTCCGCGACGCGCTCGCTGACGCGGGCCTCCGCGGGCTGGTCCGCCTCGCGCTGAAGGCTCAGCGCGAGCCGGACGTGCTCGCGTTCCTGCGCGAGCGCTGCCCGTGGGTCGGGTTGGACGTCTGCTCGCCCGGCGAGGTCGCGTGGGGGCTCCGGTACGGGTGGCGGACCGACGAGATCAGCTACACCGGGACGAACCTGTCCGAACGCGATCTGGACACGATCCTCGGTGCGGGGGTGCATCTCAACGTGGATCTGCTGACGCAGCTCGACCGCGTGGGCCGAAGCGCACCGGGCACATCGGTCGGCCTTCGAGTCAATCCTCGGGTGGGTGCGTCGTGGGGCGGTGGCACGTCAACCCTGTACACGGGAGAGCGACCGACGAAGTTCGGTGTCTTCGATGAACAGCTGCCCGATGCCGTCGCGATCTGCGCGAAGCACGGCCTCACGATCGACACCGTTCACGTCCACGTCGGCGACGGCTACCTGAGCGACGGGCTGCCGGTGTTCGCGGAGACGATGCGGCGGGTCGCGGGCATGACGAGGACGCTGCGAGACCTCGGATGTCCGATCCGTGAGGTCAACACCGGCGGAGGTCTCGGCGTCCCGCAGCGCTCGGGCGACGCGCCGCTCGACCTGACCCGGTGGGCGGCGATCGCGGCGGAGCACCTGGGGTCCCTCGACGTCGCCGTCGCGACCGAGCCCGGCGACTTCCTGGTGAAGGAGAGCGCCGTCCTGCTCGCCGAGATCGTGACGCTCGAAGAACGCGACGGCGTCCTATTCGCCGGGCTGGACACAGGATGGAACCAAGTCCCGGAGCGGTTCATCTACGACGCGGTCCTTCATGTCGTCGTGTGCCGTACCGCCGAGGCCGAGCCCGAACGTCCGGTGACCGTGAGCGGCAACATCAACGAGGGCGACGATCTGTTCGCCTTCGATCTTCCCCTGCCGGCGGTCCGCGAGGGCGACGTGGTGGCCTTGCTCGGGGTCGGCAGCTACAACGCCAGCCTGTATTCGGAGCACTGCCTCCGCCCACCCGCCACCGCCGTGTTCCTCCGGGATCGCTCGTGATCCCGGAGCTGCCCGTGGGACATCCATGGTTCGCGGCGCAGGACGCCGGTGGCGGCATCACGCGCCTGATCGAGCCTTACGTCGATCCGTTCCTCGGATCCAACGTCTGGCACGTCGCGGGAACCGAACGCGACCTCGTCGTCGATACGGCGAACGGGATCGGCCCCCTGCTGCCGGCGGTGGATGCGCTGAGCGGCGGACGACCGGTCGTCGCGATCGCGACCCATGGCCACTTCGATCACGTGGGGGGATTGCACGAGTTCGACGATCGTCGATGTCACCGCGAGGACGCCGATATGTTGGATCAGGGCGGGCTGCGGCTGTTGCGCGACGCGTTCCCCGACTGGCTCGTGGAGGACTACGCCTGGTACGGCTCTCCTTTGCCGGACGTCGTGGCGCTGAGCGCGGTGCCCGACGCCGATTTCGACGTCGCCGGCTGGACCACGCCTCCCACCGAAGCGACCGCCTTCGTCGACGAGGGCGATGCGATCGATCTGGGCGATCGTTCGTTCGTCGTCCTGCACACCCCCGGACACAGCCCCGGGTCGATCTGCCTGCTGGACGACGCGAACGGAACGATCTTCACGGGCGACGCGATCTACGTCGATGCGAGGCTCGGGTGGGACGATCCGGCAGCGTTCGCCACCTCGCTCCTGCGGTTGCGGGGTCTGGACATCCGCGTCGTGCACAGCGGCCACGGCCGATCGTTCGACGGCGCGGAGCTTCGGACGGCGGTCGACGCCGCGCTCCGCGAGCTCGGCTGAGTCAGATCTCTGCCGTGGCTTCGTCGTCCGGCGAGGGCTCCGACTCGCGCGACTCCCAGAGTCTGCGTGCGCCGTAGAGCGTGAGCAGCGCGCCGAACGCCAGCACGGGCCAGATCCAAAGGGCGGACGGGCGGAGCTCGTGGAGCCGCACGTGGCCGAACAGGAGGACCGCCGAGTAGACCACGAGTACGGCGCCGGCCACGAACGACAGTGGATCGAAGCGATGAGGCTTCATGTGCTGGTCACCACCCGGTCGATCTCGATGCCGCCGACCGACGTGTGCACGAAGAGCCTGATCGGACGACCACCGCCCGTCCCCTCGATCGAATCGTCGATCGTCATGTCCACACCCCCCCGGGTCCGTCGGCGCACGTCGACCCAGTAGTACTTCCGCCGCCGGATCGTGGCGACCGAATAGTCTCCGATGCCGACATCGCCGGTCACTGTGAGGTCCGCACCCGATGGGACGAGGATCTGGAGCTTGCCGGCGCCGATCTCGGCGGTGATCGCGGCCGGATCCGTTCCCGGTGGAAGGTTCGTGAGATCGACCCGCAGCGTGCCGCCCCCGACCGTGTAGCTCGCCGGCAGCTGATCGGCCCGTGTGACCGCGAACGACCGATCACCGAACCCTTGATCCAGTGGGATCGTGATCACCGTGGCGATCAGCGCCAGCGGTGCGAGGAGGATCGCCGGGAGGAGGAGCCAGCGAGCTCGTCCGTACCACGCGCCGACACAGAGCCCGGTGCCGAGCACGAGAAGCACGAGGGCGAAGCCACCGCCCACGGTGAGGCTGATCGCACCGATCAGATCCAGGAGCGCGGCGATCCCGAGCGTCAGCAGCGCCACTCCGATCGTGAGCGGGAAGAGGAACGAACGGCCGCGCTCCTTGGGTTGACGGCCCCGCATCACGAGCCCGACGACGAGCAGCACCGCGGCGAGGATCAGCAGCCCGACCTCTCCACCGATGTCTTGCAGGCTTCCCCGCTGCATCAACCGCACCATCGCGAGGACGCCCAACGCGAGCGCGCCACCCACGAGGCCGAGGAACCAACGTTCGCGAGCGTCCTGCGGCGGGGAAGGTGCCGCGGGACGCTCGACGGGCGTGACCGGTGGCGTCGGCAAGGGATCCGTGTCTCGCAGCGAAGGGCGGACGTCGTCCGACGCCGGTGATGGACCCATCACCTCCGCCGTCTGACCCCGGAACAGGAGGACGCCGAGCCCGATAAGCAGGAACGCGAACACGAGCGACGGGCGCCACCATCCGAGCTGACCGGCGAAGAGCATCACACCCGCGACGAGGAGCCCAACCCCCAGCCACGTGGGCGCGCCCGGGAACCGCTTGGACATCCGTCGGGCCGCGGAGTCCGGGAGGTCGCGCCGAGGCAGCAGCCACCACAGGAAGGCGTAGACCAAGACGCCCACGCCGCCGATCACCGTCCCCGCCACGAAGCCGAGACGGACCACCCACGGTTTGACGTCGAGGCCGTCCGCAACGCCGCTCGCGACACCGGCGAACCAGCGGTCGGTAGAGCGTCGCGACCATCGCCGGACCTCTGTCGGCGTCATGACCGGGTCGCTCATCGAACGCATCGTGCGACCGCTGGCTGCCCTCGCCATCGGGGAACGCCCCCGGATGAACCCTGAGTTCTGACGGAGAGGCTCAGGGGATGCTCCGATGCGGGTCGAGCGCCCTCATGCGAACATCGGACCCGTGGACCTGCGCGCGACGACCCCGGTACGGCTGAGCCGGAGCTCGACCGATCGGGTGGTGCTGGGCGTCGCCGGTGGGATGGGCGAGCGGATGGGCGTGGATCCGATCGTTGTCAGGCTCGGGTTCGGCCTGCTCGTCCTCGCCGGCGGGATCGGATTCGTCCTGTACCTCGTGGGGATCCTGGTCTCGGTCGACCCCGATCCGGCGCAGCCGGGCCCGGCGCCGCGCCGAGCTCGGCTGCGCCCGACGATCGCGTTCGCCGCGATCCTCGCGGGCGTCCTCATGATCGTGCGCGATGCCGGCCTGTGGTTCGGCGACGGCGTGGTCTGGCCTATGGCCCTCGGCGCGATCGGATCCGCCGTGCTGTGGAGCCGTGTCGACGTTGGACGGTCGCGGCTGGCGTCGTTCGCCGCCCGGGGCCGCGGCGCTCCGGTGCGGACGGTTGCAGGAGTACTGCTGATCGGGTCGGGCGTTTCGCTGTTCCTCGTGTCCGGTCGCCGGTCGGGGCTGCTCGCGAACGCGCCGCTCGCGGCCGCCGCCGCGATCGTCGGCGTCGTCGTGATCGTGGGTCCGTGGGTCACGCGGCTCGCTCGCCAGCTGGCGGATGAGCGGCGCGAACGTATCCGGTCGCAGGAGCGTGCCGCGATCTCCGCGCATCTGCACGACTCCGTCCTGCAGACGCTCGCGCTGATCCAGCGCACGGGCGATCCCCTGCGGATGTCCACCCTGGCGAGGACCCAGGAGCGCGAGCTCCGTTCCTGGCTCTACGGCCGGACGAGCCCCACCGATCACACGAGCATGTCCGGCGCGATCGATGGCCTGGTCGACCAGATCGAGCGCGAGCACGCGATCACGGTCGAGGCGGTGAGCGTCGGCGATGCCCAGATCGACGACGAGGCGCGCGCCCTCCTCGCGGCCGCTCGGGAGGCGCTCGTGAACGCGGCGCGCCACTCCGGCGCCTCCACCGCGTCGCTGTTCGTCGAGATCGAGCCGGATCGCATGACGGCCTACGTCCGCGATCAGGGCGGAGGCTTCGATCGCGCCTCCGTCGGCGGAGATCGACGCGGCATCGCGGACTCGATCGAGGCGCGGATCGAGAGTGTCGGGGGACGCGCGGACGTCACGAGTACGCCTGGCGCCGGTACGGAGGTCCGCCTGAGCGTTCCGAGGTCGACCACGTGAGCGACGCGACCGTCCGCGTGTTCGTGGTCGACGATCACCGGTTGTTCCTCTCCGGCGTGCGGAGCGAGCTCCGTCAGGCCTTCGCGATCGTGGGCGACGCCGAGTCGGTCGACACAGCCGTCGAAGGGATCGTCCGGACGTCACCCGACGTGGTCGTCGTCGACGTTCACATGCCCGACGGCGGTGGCGCGGCGGTGATCGAGGGCGTGCGCGCGGCAGGCGGGAAAGCGCGGTTCCTCGCCCTCTCGGTGTCGGATGCGGCGGAGGATGTGATCGGCGTGATCCGAGCGGGGGCCAGGGGATACGTAACGAAGACGATCGCGCCAGACGAGCTCGTCGACGCGATCCGGCGGATCCACGATGGCGACGCCGTGTTCTCGCCGCTTCTCGCGGGGTTCGTGCTCGACGCGTTCGCGGGGTCGCCCCCGCGCAGGGCCCTTGATCCCGATGTCGAGCAACTGACGCCCCGCGAACGGGAGGTCCTCCGCTTGATCGCCCGCGGGTACTCCTATCGAGACGTCGCCGGGGAGCTGTTCATCTCGATCAAGACCGTCGAGAGTCCTCTATCCGCGGGCAGCAGACACTCCGCGAACTCGCCTGCCAGGACCGTCACGCGGCCGGTCGCGCCACCTCCCATCCCGGTTGCCTCTCGACCCATCCCCGGTCATCCGCGTGTGCGGTGGGACCGGAACGGGCGCCAGACGACGCGACGCCTTGTATCCCCCTCGGTCCGATCGGATCCCTGTCCGGTCGTCCGTTTCGCCCGGCGATCACCGACGACGTCGGTGCCATGGAGGCCACCGGCGCCGCGGCGATCGCCATGCGGGCGGTGGACGATCGGCCGGAGAGGAAGCCGGTGCGTACCACGTTTCAGGTATCGGCCCCCGAGGCTCGAAGCGGCATCGCCCGTTGGTCGGGTTTCGGGCCTCGGCCGTCCGGGGGACAGCGCCGATATGCTCCCCGCCGATGACCGAGCGCATGATCCTCGTTCCCGACCGGGTGATCGACACCGAACGCGGCGAGTCGCTCCGCGATCGCGCCGTCGTCGTTACCGGGGAGCGGGTCGAAGGGGTCATCGCCGCAACCGATGTCCCCGACGCGCCGCGGGTGATCCCCCTGGAAGGCTCGACGCTGGTCCCCGGTCTGATCGACGCACACAGCCATCTGATCGGGCTCCAGGACACCGGACAGGGGTACGCCTCGCTGGTCAGCCGCACGGGTGCCCAAGAGGCGCTGACCGGGGTCAAGAACGCCCGAGAAACGTTGTTCGCCGGCTTCACGACGGTCCGCGACGTCGGAACCTTCCGCGCCTTCGTCGACGTCGCCCTCCGCGACGCGATCGAGGCGGGATGGGTCGAGGGCCCTCGGATGCTGTGCGCCGGCGCCTACGTCACCTGCCCGGGCGGCGCCGGCGATCTGACAGGGCTTGCCCCGGACGTCGATGCGGTGATCCCGCGGGAGCTCCGGTTCGGCGTGACGAGCGGCGTCGATCAGATGCGATCGAACGTGCGCCAGATCCTCCGGTACGGAGCGGACTTCATCAAGGTGCTCGCGACGGGGGCGGTGCTGACGTCCGGGACGAACCCCGGCCTCCCCGAGTTCACCGAGGCCGAGCTCCGGGCCGCCGTGGAGGAGTGCGCGCTCGCGCAGACGTTCGTGGCCGCACACGCGCACGGCGCGGAGGGGATCAAACGAGCGGTCCGTGCGGGTGTCCGGTCGATCGAGCACGGCTCCCTGATGGATGACGAGGCGATCGAGCTGATGGCCGAGCACGGGACGTACCTGGTCGCCGACATGTACGACGGGGACTACATGCTGCAGGAGGGTCCTGCTCTCGGCTACACCGAGGAGGTGCTGGGCAAGACGCGCCTCACGAACGACGCCCAGCGCGAGGGGTTCACGAAGTGCGTGAAGGCCGGTGTGCGCATCGCGAACGGCACCGACTCGGGCATCGCACCACACGGCTGGAACGCGCGGAACCTGTCGCTGTACGTCCGGTTCGGGCTGACGCCGATGCAGGCGATCCAGAGCGCCACGCGATGGGCGGCGGAGCTGATGGGATGGGAGGACCGCGTGGGCACGATCGCTCCGCACACGCTTGCGGACCTGATCGCGGTCCCCGGGGATCCGTCGGACGACGTCACGCTACTCGAGGACGTCCCGTTCGTGATGAAGGGTGGCCGGATCGTGAAGGGGGTCGGTGCCCCGTGACCCCGTCCGGTGAGGAGATCGTCGAGCTCTCCAGGCGACACACGCTCTTCGACTGGTCCGCTCGGTCTCACCGAGGAACAGCTGCAGGACGGGTTCGCGATCATGGACGAGGCGCTGGCGGTCGCCGACGCCGCTAAGGGACAGCCGGCTCCTCGGCCCAGCGCTCTGCCCACTCCGCCAGCTCGCCGATCACGCCGGCCAGGTCTTCCCCCTTGGCCGTCAGCCCGTAGGTGATGCGCACGGGCGTGGAGGGCGTCACGTCGCGGCGGACGATGCCGAGCGACTCGAGCTCCTTCAGCCGATCCGACAGGAGCGCGTCCGAGATCGG
The DNA here is from genome assembly GCA_005883885.1 of Actinomycetota bacterium. Lineage (GTDB taxonomy): Bacteria > Actinomycetota > UBA4738 > UBA4738 > HRBIN12 > AC-51. The sequence goes on from VAYF01000045.1 coordinate 8,123, forward strand.
CGCCACGCCCTCCTTGAGGTCGGTATACCGCGTGACGCCGCTCAGCAACCCCCGCAGGATCTGCGGCGTCCACCGTTTCCCCAGCATGTCGGCTGCAACCCGGTAGTGGCGGCAGACCGGGCTCTCTTCGTCAAGGCTCAAGGTGTTCCCTCGCTTGCTCGTTCCGCAGCATGCTATCCCTTCAACGCTCGGTAACGGGAAGGAGATTCCGAAACCTGAGAAGCTCTGGAATAGCGAGCACCTTCGGGTGCGTTGTGCTGTCCGTCGGGCGCCGCATGGGGCAGGAGCCCAGCGAGACGAAGGGGGAAGACGGATGGCCACCACCGAGACGAAGACCGTGAACGGGATCAGCGTCCCGCCCGCGGGGAGATGGGAGTTCGACAAGGCGCACACGTCCTTCTCGTTCGTTGCGCGGCACATGCTCTCGAAGGTGCGGGGGCAGTTCCCCGAGTACGAGGGCTCGGTGGAGATCGCCGAGAAACCCGAGGACTCGAAGATCGTCGTCGAGCTGAACAGCGCCGCGGTCACGACCGGGAACGAGATGCGGGACGGTCACCTCAACAGCGGGGATTTCTTCCTC
>VAYF01000360.1 GCA_005883885.1 Actinomycetota bacterium
GGGCCGATGCGAACTGGCCGAACTTCAGGAACCCGCCGCGCAGATGGATCGCTGTGCGGTAGACGTCGCGCGCGCCGCGCTCGTGGGCCCGCGCCAGGCGCCGCGCGCGCGGAGGACGCGACACCCGCACGATCCCGTAGCGCGCGGCCACACGCGCCGCGGTGCCCCAGAGCGCCGCTCGCCGGCGCACCGGCGAGCCGGGCAACTCCCAGGAAGATTCGCTCAAGCGGTGGTCAAGCGGCGCCCTGCGCCGCGAGCACGACGCGGAAGCGGTCGGTCTCCAACAGGCGGGCCGTCGACTCGTAGGCGGCGCGGGCGATCGCCTCGCCCGCGTCCGGCCGCATCATGTTCGCGCCGTGGAGGGCCAGCTCGGCCGGCGTGGGCCTCACGAGCAGCACCTCGGCGCCGGCCGCCCGTGCGCGCGCCGCCTCCCGTGCCAGCGCGCGGGTCGGGCCGCCGCGGATCAGCTGGCGCAAGGGGGGAGGTGCGGCCGCGGGATCGAACGCCATCGGCGCCACGCCGATGATCAGGTCGTGCCCCGCCTTCGACGCGAGGTCGAGGTGGGTCGTCGACCGCACCCCGCCGTCGACCAGCAGATGCGAGCCGACGCGAACCGGTGGGTACACGCCGGGGATGGCACACGACGCCAGCACGGCGCGGGGCAGCGTGGCCTCGGGCGAGCCCTCCCGGCCGAGCACCACGCGCCGCCGGCGGCGGATGTCGAAGGCGACGATCCAGAGCTCGCGTTCGGGCCACGCCTCGGGGAGCTCCTCGGCGAAGCGGCGCCGGCCCTCCTCCAGTGTGAACATCCCGCCGGGGAACAGCCGCCGCACCGCCCTCGGCAACGCGACCGGCGGCACACCGAACATCGAGCGGGCGATGACGTAGGCCGACCCCACGGCGCGCCCCGCGAGCTCGGCCGGCGTGCGCCACGCCGGCGTGAAAATCGCGCGTCGCCGGGCACCGGCCTCGTCGGGGCCATAGCCCGGCGACGACGGGTGGGTGCCGAGAGCCAGCTGCCAGAGGTCCTCCGTCGTCCAGCCCGAGCGCAGGTACGCGCCGATGACGCTCCCGGCGCTCGTGCCCGTGATCAGATCGCATCCGGCGGGGTCGACCCCGCCGACGAGTTGCAGGGCGCGCAGCGAGCCCGCGTGGTACGCCATGCCGACCGTGCCGCCGGCGCCGAGGACGAGAGCGACGCGCCGCGAGGTCACGCCTCCGCGCTCGCCGCCTTCTTCAGCTCGGCGAGGGCCTCGGGCAGTGCGTGGGCGAGCTCCCAGACGTCGGCCACCGCGTCTCGGTCGGCGAGGAGCCCGAAATACATGTCGCCCATGTAGCTCATCACGGTGATGTTGAGGCCCATCCCGTCGGTGATCGGGCCGAGCGGATAGAAGGCGACCATCTGCGCGCCCGCGCTGTAGAGGGGGAACGACGGCGCCGATCGCCTTGTCCTGCTCCTTGGCGTTGCGCGTGCCCTCGGTGATCATGTGGAGCCGCTTCACCGGATCGTCGACGTCGGTCGCGAGCGACGTGAGCATCGACGACACCCGGTTGCCCATCGTGCCCTTCTCCTCCTCGGTGCGCACCGAGATCGGCACCATGGCGACGAGCGGGTCGTCGGGAAGCACCTGCTTGGCCTCGAGGTAGCGGCGGAGCGCGCCCGCGCAGGTTGCGAGCACCACGTCGTTGACCGTGCCGCCCAGCGCGTCCTTGACGAACTTGACGTCGGCGAGCGCCACCTGGGTGAAGGCGACGCGGCGGTGCGGAGTGATGGGCACGTTCAACGGCGTGTGCGGCGCGCTGAACGGAGCAGGCGGCGGCTTCACGCCCGGGCGGCGGTTGAG
>VAYF01000363.1 GCA_005883885.1 Actinomycetota bacterium
CAGCCGACCGCCCGGTCCAACGTCGTCAGGAGGACGCCGCGCTCGACCTCTTCCTCGACCTCCTCGGGCGTCCTGCCGAGGTGCACGCCCTCGAAGCGCTCAACCGGCACGACCGGCTCCCTGCCAATCGTTCACATCCGGCGGCTTCGCCACCTCCTGTTCACTCCGGGTGAACAGCGCACGCTCGCGATCGATGACCTCCTCGGCTTCGTTCGGCGCGATCTCGCCGGCGCCCCAGTCGAACCCGCCCTTGCGCCAGATGTAGACGTACGCGACGAACACGAGCCCGATGAACACCGCCATCTCGATCAACCCGAACAGCCCGAGCGAGCGGAACGAGACCGCCCACGGGAACAGGAAGATCGTCTCGATGTCGAAGATGATGAACAGCATCGCGACCAGGTAGAACTTGACGCTGAAGCGTTCCCCGCTGGGCAGCCGGATCGGGTCGTTGCCGCACTCGTAGGCCGACAGCTTCACGGGGTTCGGACGATCCGGCCGAAGCATCCCCGAGGCCATCAGGGAGCCCACGGCGAACACCCCCGCCAGGACGGCCATCACGACGATCGGCAGGTAGTCGATCAGCATGACCGATCCATCCTACGGAGCGTGCTCACGAGGCCCTCGCGAGCATCGTGAGCGCGTGGAAGAGCCTGTCCTGAGCGTCGCCGTCCCGTCCGTCGGTGAGGTTGCCCATCACCCGGAGGGCGAACGCCATCACGCGACGGTTCGGCAGGAGGTACTTCGTGGCACGGCCCATGACCGCGGGGTTCCCGATCATCTTGGCGAACTGCCGGCCGATGAAGAAGTAGCGCCCGTAGGTGTCGCTGAGCAGCTGCGGATAGCGCATCGCGAGACCCGGCCGGTCCTTCACGAGCGCCTCGGACAACAGATCGGCAGCGAGCTTCGCCGTCTCCATCGCATATGCGATCCCCTCGCCGTTGAACGGGTTCACCGCGCCGGCGGCATCGCCGACGACGAGCATGCCCGGGACGGCTTGCGGCGACCGGTTGAAGCTCATGGGCAGCGGTCCGGACAGCAGGCGGCCCTCGGTGGCGTCATCCGTGAGACCCCACTCCGCCGGGAGCATCCGGGCGAACGCTGCGAAGAGCTGTTGTGCCGATACCTCTTCGAAGTGACGGAAGGTGTTGAGGAGCCCCGCGCCAAGGTTGATCCGGCCCCCCGCCACCGGGAAGAGCCATCCGTAGCGCGGGAGCAACATATCGCCGTCCCACAGATCGAGCCACGACTCGAACCACGGCCCCGGGCGGTAGGACGTCCGGTAGTAGCGGCGAGCCGCGATCCCCAGCGGCCGGGAGGCGTCGCGCCGGACGCCGGCCGGCCGGGCGAACCGCCCGGCCGCGCCGTCCGACGCGACGACGACCCGGGCTCGGATCCTCGTGGTGTCGGCGTTCTTGTCCGCCGACGGACGCACCTCGGCCCCCTGCACCCAGCCGTCGACGATTACGGGAGAGACCGCTTCGGTCTGCTCCATCAGGCGAGCCCCGGCTTTCACGGCCCGCTGCACGAGCAGGTGATCGAATCGGTCCCTCGGCATCACGAGCCCGTATCCGGGGAACGAGGTCAGTTCGGGCCACGGCAACTGGAGCATGGAGTTCCGCGTATAGACGCGAAGACCGATCACCTTCTCGAAGCCGGGGTCCTCGGTGTCGATCCCCATGTCGCGGATCGCCGCGACCCCGCGCGGCGGGACGTCCGTGTCGATCGTGTGCTCCGCGATCACGCGTCCCCCTCCGCGGCCCCACCGCCGGCGGGGCTTGTGAAAAACTTCACAAGCATCGACGTTCAGGCTACCGCAGGCCGCCGGATCACGTCGCGGCTTGGCGCGCCGCGTCCCGGTGATCCCACGAGCCGACCCTGGCCGGGACGACGCGGATGAACCCGAGAGCCGGAACGCCGGCGGCGAACCGCTCGAACCCGTCACCGGTGAACATCGTCCGGTACTTGTCGTGCCACGCGGACATCGGTTCGCGGAGGTCGGGGTGCTCGGCCGGCAGCAGCTCCGCCACCCCCTCGACCCTGGCCCCGGTCAGCTCCCCCCACTCCCTGCCACGGTCGATCAACACGCACACGCGCGGATCGCGGACGGCGTGCTCCCAGGTCTGGTCCCCTACCCGGGAGGACACCCAGACGGCATCTTCGAGCCACACGAACCAGCGGGGTGCCACATGCGGTCCACCGTCGGGTCGCACGGTGGCGATCCGGCAGGTGGCCGCGTCGCGGAACACCCGCCTGAGGAGCTCGACGTCCTCACTCACGAGCCGCCCACGAGGTCGGCGAGCAGCCCCAGCGCCTGGATCGCGTCCGCGTCGAGAACGTCCGGGTCGAGCGCATCCTTGGCCTCGGCGATCAATTTGTTCGCGTCGATCATCGGTCCCTCCACCGTGTACGACCCCCCCTTGAGGGCCGCGAGCAGGCGGGCGTCCGCGTCGGCGTCGATCAGCCCGAGGTGGGCCCCGGCGGCCATCTCGGTGCGCATCCGGTGGTACCGCTCGAGCGCCGCCGCCAGGCGGACCGGCGGGAACCCGGACTCCAGGAGCAACTGGTCGGCGAGCACGGACGCCAGGTCACCGGCGAGGATCGCGACCGCGGTCCCGATCCGCTCCGGCTCCGCTTGACCGCGGCGCGCCGCGGCTTCCGCCTGGCGCGCGTGCACGGTGGGCCGGCCGCGGCGCGCCGCCGAGCCGTCCATCACGTCGTCGTGGATCAGGGCCATCGTGTGCA
>VAYF01000046.1 GCA_005883885.1 Actinomycetota bacterium
CGGCGGGAAGATCCGTTCGATCGTGGAGCCGACGAACGCGCGCACCACCTGGGTTAGATGGACGAACGGGTTGGGTGCGGGTCCGAGCCGCGACACCTCGGCGGCGCGAAGCACGACGGCGAGCCCGCGCCGATGCAGCGCGTCGGCGAAGTCGGGGTCGTCGGGGAGCTGGAGGCCTCCGCTGAGCTCGAGCTGATCGGCGCGCACGGCCGCGGGGCGATCGCCGTCGCCGTCGACCCAGACGGTCTCCCGGACCGAGGCAGCACCGCCACGCCACGTCACCCGCGTGACGTCGATGAGCGCGTGCCAGCCGACCGCGCTCGTCACCGGATCCTCTCGGAGCGTTCCGACCATCGTGACGGAGCGCGGCGCGAGGCGTCCGAGGAGCGAGGTCTCCCGGCGCGCCTGCGCGATGCCGCCCCAGCCGACGCCGCACAGGAAGACGCCGATGATCAGCGCCGCGAGGGCGGCGAGGGGGCCGCGGCGACCGTCGGTCGCCGCGGCCGAAACGGCGACCACCGCCGCGGGGTCGCTGCGGGTGAGACCCGCTCGTCCGAGCGGGTCTCCGCGGCGAGCCCGGGGGGCCGCAACCCAGGACGCGGCGAGGAACGCGACGCCGATCGCGAGCCAGGCCCACGCGGGCCACGTCTGGAGCTCGCCGGGCCGGCCGTCCCATGCCAGGAGGCCGGCCCAGAACGCCCCGGCCGCGAGCGGCGCTCCCCAGGCCCCCACGGGATCACACCGTCACCTGGGGTCGCAGCTTCTCGAGCGTGGCCGGTCCGATCCCCGACACCTCGTCCAGCTGGTCGACCGACGTGAACGGTCCCTGATCGGTCCGGTACTGGATGATGGCGGCGGCGAGCGCGGGGCCGACGCCGTTGAGCGTCTCGAGGGTCGGCTCATCGGCGGTGTTGATGTTGACGAGCGCGATCCCACCCGTACCGGTCCCGCCGGCCGCGACGCCGCCCGCCGACGCACCTTCCTTGGACACCAGGATCTGCTGGCCGTCGGCGAGCGGCGCGGCGAGGTTGAGCAGCGTGAGATCGGCCCCGTTGCGCGCGCCTCCCGCGCGTTGGACGGCATCGATCACCCGCGAGCCCGGCTGGAACTGATAGACGCCTGGATGGCGGACCCACCCCGTCACATCGACGATCAGATCCACCGGAGGGCTCGCCGAGGCGCCGGGCGACCCCGTCACCGCCGGGACACCGGACACGGATCCGCTGGGCGCGAACACCGGAGCCGGCGTCTCCGCGACCTGGATGGGCTTGGGCAGTGAGCGCGAGTACCACAGCCCCACACCAGCGAGTGTGGCGACGAGCACCACCACCAACCCCGCCAGCTCCCCGCGCGACAGCGAGTCCAGGCGTTCCCTGATCGCCATGCGCGCGACGCTATGGCCAGCCCGCCGCGGCCGCCGTGACGGCGGTCACGTCGACGCGCGAGTACCGGGTGAGGATGCGCGGAGATTCAGCCGACGGTGACGAAGTTCACGAGCTTCGGCGCGCGCACGATCTCCTTCAGCACCGCGCGACCCGCGAGCGAGCGCTGGGCGCCCACGGCTGCCCGAGCGGCTGCGAGCGCGTCCTGCTCCGAGATGTCGGCCGGAACCGACAGCTTGTCTCGCAGCCTGCCGTCGACCTGGACGATCATCGTGACGAGCTCCTCGACGGTCATCGCCGGGTCGAACGACGGCCACGACGCGACCCACGTCGAGGATGCCTCGCCCAGGTCGACCCGCCACAGCTCCTCCGCTGCGAACGGCGCGAAGGGCGCGAGCATCAGCGTGAGCGCGCGGGCGGCGCCGCTCGCGGCGCCGCCCGCGTCCAACGTCGAGCGCATCTCGTTCGTCAATACCATCAACTTCGAGATCGCCGTGTTGAACCGGAACCTATCCATATCCTCGGTCACGCCCTTGATCGTCTTCTGGGTGAGCCGCACGAGCTCCGCCGGCTCCTCGGCGTCCGAGCCTCGTTCGACCGCGTCGCCCACCGCGGCGAAGACGCGACCCAGCCACGACGTCACGCCGGGACGGCGGTTCGGGTCCCCCGCGATCAGCTTCCAGTCGATGTCGTCCTCGAACGGCCCCGCGAACAACATGATCAGCCGCATCGAGTCGGCGCCCCATCGCTCGACGATGGGCATCGGCTCGACGACGTTCCCGAGGGACTTCGACATCGAGGCGCCGCCGTAGATCACCTGGCCCTGATTCATGAGCTTCGGGAACGGCTCCACGAACGAGACCATGCCCAGGTCGTGCAGCGCCTTCGTGATGAATCGGCAATAGAGCAGGTGCAGGATCGCGTGCTCAACGCCTCCCGTGTACTGGTCCGCGGGCATCCACCGCTCGACGTCCTCGCGCCGGAAAGGTCCGCCGTCGTAGCCGGGCGAGCAGTAGCGGAGGAAGTACCAGGACGAGTCGACGAACGTGTCCATCGTGTCCGTGTCGCGCACGGCTTCGCCGCCGCACGAGGGACACGTCACGTGTTTCCACGTCGGGTGCCGGGCGAGCGGCGAATCGCCCCCCAGCTGGAAGTCGGCGTCCTCGGGCAAGAGAACCGGGAGCTGGTCGTCCGGCACGGCGACCTCCCCGCAGTTCGGGCAATGGATGATCGGGATCGGCGCGCCCCAGTACCGCTGGCGGCTGATGAGCCAGTCGCGCAGCCGGTACTGGACGCTCGATCGTCCTCGTCCCTCCTGCTCGAGCCACGCCGTGACCTTCGCGATGGACGCCGGTGAGGGCTCCCCGTCGAACGGCCCGCTGTTGACCATGACGCCGTCGTGCGGCATCGCCTGGGTCATCGTCGCGGGGTCCACGCGCGCTCCCGGAGGCTCGATCACGACCCGCACCGGGAGGCCGTGCTGTTTGGCGAACTCGAAGTCACGCTGATCGTGCGCCGGCACCGCCATGATCGCGCCCGTGCCGTATCCCATCAACACGTACGGCGCGACGAAGCACGGCACCCGCTCGCGGTTCACAGGGTTGACGGCGTGCACGCCGAGCGGGACCCCTTCCTTCGTGTCGGCCTCCTCGTGGCTCGCCAGCGACGCGACGCGCGCCCGCTCCACGAGGGGCCGCACCTGCTCCCAGGTTCCGGCGAGCTCCGCGAGCCGTTGCACCGCCGGATGCTCGACCGCGAACACGAAGAACGTGACACCCCACAGGGTGTCGGGCCGCGTCGTGAAGATCGTGATCTCCTCGCCCGTCTCCTCGATCGTGAAGGTGACGTCCGCACCGTCCGAGCGGCCGATCCAGTTCCGCTGCATCGTGACCACACGCTCCGGCCAGTCGACCAACAGCTCGACGTCGTCGAGCAACCGTTGCGCGTAGTCGGTGATCTTGAAGAACCACTGCGTCAGATCGCGCCGCTCCACCGGAGTGCCGCAACGCTCGCAGCGTCCCTGGATCACCTGCTCGTTCGCGAGCACCGTCTGATCCTTGGGGCACCAGTTGACCGGCGATTCCTTGCGGTACGCCAGGCCCTTCTCGAACAGCCGGACGAAGAGCCACTGCGTCCACCCGTAGTAGTCGGGGTCGCTGGTCAGCAACCGGCGGGTCCAGTCGAAGGACATCCCCATCCGGTGGAACGAAGCCGCCTGCTGGTCCACATTGGCGTTGGTCCACGCCGCTGGGGCGATCCCGCGCTTTATCGCCGCGTTCTCCGCAGGCAGGCCGAACGAGTCCCACCCGATCGGGTGCAGCACGTTGTGGCCGCGCATCGCCTGGTAGCGGGCGACGGCGTCCCCACCGCTGAACGCCTCGGCATGACCCATGTGCAGGTCGCCAGAGGGGTACGGGAACATGTCGAGGGCGTAGAACCGCGGCCGATCGTCGGCGGGATCCTCGGAGGCCTCGAAGAGACGCTCCTCCTCCCAGACCTTCACCCACTTGGGCTCGATCTCGCTCGGGTCGTACCGCCTCGTCATGGTCCGCAGATGGTAACGAAGCCGCGACCGGCGTCGGGACTCGTGCGAGATGCCTTCAGGGAGCGACGGTCTCGGGAAGCAGGGTCCGGGCCACGAGCGCCGGGATCTCCTTCCCCGGCACCGGCCGCGAGAACAGGAACCCCTGCGCGAGCCGGCATCCGCTCCCCCGCAGGAACTCGAGCTCCTGCTGCGTCTCGACGCCTTCCGCGAGCGGGATCATGTCGAGCCCCTGGGCGAGCTGGATCATCGCGCGGACCATGCTCGCGAGGCTCAGGTCACGGTGAACGTCGCGCACGAACGCCCGGTCGATCTTCAGCACGTCGACGGGCATGTGCTTCAGACGAGCGAGCGATGAATACCCCGTCCCGAAGTCGTCGAGCGCCAGCGTGAACCCCCACGCGTGCAGGTCCGAGAGGATCTTCTGGGTGCGATCCGGATCGGCCATCGCCGTCGACTCCGTGATCTCGACGATCACGTCGCGCGGATCCACCCCCGAGACCCGAAGCTTCGCGAGCACCTTGTCGGCCAGGTGCGCCGACCAGAGCTGGCGCGGTGACAGGTTGAATCCGACACGGAGATCGAGCCCGGCCGCGGCCCACTCGGCGCGTTGCCTCGCGAGCTCCGCCATCACCCAATCGCCGATCGCCTCGATCAGGCCAAGCTCCTCGGCGAGCGGGATGAACTCCCCCGGCGCGACGAGCCCGCCGTTCGGATCGAGCCAGCGCACCAGCGCCTCCACGGACTCGACCTTCCCCGTCTCGATCTCGACGATCGGCTGCCAGTGCAGCACCCAGTGCTCCTGCGAGACCGCCTCGCGCAGACGGGTCGTGAGCGAGAGCTTCTCCATGGCGTCGTCGCCACCGGTCGCGAACACGATGTGTCCACCCGGCTCCTGCTTCTTCGACTGATACATCGCGGTGTCCGCGTTCTTCAGCAGTGTCTCCGCATCCTGCGCGTCCTGCGGGAACAGGCTGATGCCGAGCGACCCCGACGCGAAGAACGGCGTCCCGGCCAGATCGAACGGCTCCTCGAGCGCTTGGCGGATCCGTTCCGCCACCGACTCGGCGACCTCCATCGACGGGTCCGTTCCGGCGGGATCGTTCGAACCGCGCTCCAGATCGCCGAGCAAGATGAGGAACTCGTCACCCCCCTGCCGTGCGACCAGGTCGGTGTCACGCGTGCACACACGCAGCCGGTCGCCGAGCTGCGCGAGCAGCAGATCGCCGGCGTGGTGTCCGAGCGAGTCGTTCACCAGCTTGAAGTTGTCGAGGTCGAGGTACAGCACGCCGACGCCCAGGTCGTGACGCCGGGCCCGGGCGATGGCGCCCTCGAGCATCTCCTCGAAGAGGTGCCGGTTGGGCAGGCCCGTGAGCTTGTCGTGGTACGCGAGGAAGGCGACCTGCTCCTCGGCGGTCTTGCGCTCGGTGATGTCGAAGATCACCCCTTGGATGAGCCAGGGGTTCCCCTGCTCGTCGTCGATGGGGAACGCCTGCTCCAACACCCACCGGACGGTCCCGTCCTCGTGCACCATCCGGTACTCGTGGTTGAGGGGGAGGTGGTTGCGGTACGCATCTTGATACTCGCCCCAGGCGCGTTCGATGTCGTCGGCGTGCACGTGGTTGCGCCACGCCGAGAAGTCGTTGAGCCACACCTCCGGCTCGATACCGATCAGATCGCGGACCTGGGGACTCACGTAGATCGAGCTCAGGTCCTCGTCCACAGGATCGAGGTAGACCACGGCGGGGATGTGCTCGACCAACGAGCGGTACTTCGCCTCGGCCTCGAAGCGAGCCTCGCGACCGGCGTGGAGCTCGGTCGCGTCACGAAGCGCGATCACGAGGAGCCGCTCCGGGACGTCCAGCGCACCGATATGTGCCTCGATCGGGATCGGCGCATGCCGCGCATGGCGACACATCGCCTCGATCCGGGATCCCTCCGGCAGATCCAAGAGGTCCGCGGCGATCAACAGCTCGATCGAGCTTCCGACGAGCTCACCCCTCGGGAACCCGGTGAGCTCTTCGGCGTGCCGGTTCGCGTACACGATGCGGCCGTCGGTCTGCGCCACGACGAGGCACTCCGGCGTCGCCTCCAATAGCGACCCGGGCTCGATCCGATCCGTTAGCTGCGGCGTCGACACGCCGTCGGAGCCAGTGTGCTCCAGCCCGAAACTCATCCCGAGAAAGCCTTCCAACCAGGTGACATCCGAAGCATCGGCCTTCGATGAGGCGTACCTGAGCGAACGCCCGCCCGATACCGGGTTTCAGGCAGTCGGGACCCGCTCTTCGACGCCCCACG
>VAYF01000047.1:0-1318 GCA_005883885.1 Actinomycetota bacterium
CTCCTGACGCAAGTCTCGCGCCACCCCGTGGCCAGATCTTGGCCAAATCGGGGTCGCGCCGCATCACCGTGCCGCGCGTGCCCAGTCGCAAGAGTCAGACGAGGAAGAGGCATTTCCGGGCGGAGGCTCTCCCATCGTCCATGCGAAGGTGGCGCACGCGGAAGCGGATCTTCGAGGCGTGGGGATCCTGATCAAGCCAGCGCTGCTCTAATGCCGATCGGGTCACGGTCTACTCGCCGGCCGCAACGCTCATGGCTGCAGTCGAGGACATCTCGGGCCTTGGGTTTTGCATCGAGACGTCGCGGAGGTTGTCACGGGCCGATGGGGCTGGGGGTGGCGAGGAAGGTCGCGGAGGTCGTCGTCCCGGTTGGCCGAGTCATGCTCCACGGTGCCTCATCTGTTGTCGAGCTTGGATCACGCGAAGGACCACGAGCACGATCGTCGCACCGACGAAAACCAGTGAAAGCCACACCGCAAGTCGGTCCGCATGCATCAGCGCTGCAATCGCCACCAGGAGTAACAGAGGGAACCGAGCCATCCAAAGAACGACGTACCATCGCGGTCGTGACGGCGGTGACGGGGGGAGATGGTCCCGCCAGTCGGGGTCAGGTGGAGGGAGTTTCATACGCCACCCAACGACCATCAGGATCGCGATGACCGCAACCGCCGCAAGAGTGGCAATCAACCCAATCACTCTTGGGACCTGCCAGAAGCGAACCTCTGCGGCCACCCGTACAGCTCGCAGATCCGCTCCCACGTCACCGGGTCCGGGAACCGCTCCTCCGCCTCGAGCACTCGATACTCACGCACGCTGACTCCGATCAGCCACGCGCCGCGACAGACGCGGAGACCCTCGTGCTTCCGATCGCGCTGCATCATCGCCGGGGAAGGCAGCCAGCGTGGCCACGACCGACAGGGTAGTGAGGGAAGCTGACCGGGCGCCAGGACGATCACGGTTCGCGTCCTGCTTTGCTACCGCGCGTACTTGTTCCGGATGAAGTCCACGACCTCGAGCGTCGGCTCATCCCCGATCGTCATCTTCAAGATGTGAGCGGCAACGATGAGTTTGTCGCCTGCCTCTCGAGCTGCTTCCACCGTCGGGAAGGGACCAGGGACGGGCATCCTTGACGGCCGTAGAGGGACGATCCAGAAGGATTCTTTGCTCACCGGCGGGACAGATTACCGCCCGTCCGAACGGCTAAACCCTCATCGAGGTTGAAGGATCTCGACGTTCGGTAGCGCGCCGTCAGTCAAAGCGACGAGTTGGAGGAACATGAATACCTGTCGCGATGGCTGAACGAGGAGCGACTTACCGCTG
>VAYF01000047.1:1513-9679 GCA_005883885.1 Actinomycetota bacterium
GATCGGATGGGAGGTTTCGAAACCTCCCTGCACGCCGCAGGTTCCGGATTCGAGTCCCGGGGGCCCACCTTTCTCCCCGGCACATCCTTCCGAGCCGCCAGGCCTCGCCGGACCCCGAAGGTAGGCTTGGTCGATGCGCTGGATCGCGCTTCCGGTCGGCATCGTCGTCCTGCTGTGGACCCTGCTCGATGTCCTACGGACCCTCGTGATGCCCCGAGCCGCACGCGGGCGGTTCCGTCTGAGCCGGATCTTGTTCCGGCCGGTCTGGCAGCCGTGGCGATGGATCGGCGTGCGGCGGAAGACGATCCAATCCCGGGAACGGGTCCTGGCTGCGGCGGCGCCGTCCTTCTTCTTCATCCTGCTGCTCGGGTGGGTCTCGCTCGCCTTGCTGGCGTACGCGCTCATCCTGTGGAGCCCGGCGTTCGTGCACGGACTGGGACGGAGCGACGGTTCGTTCGGCGACGCCCTGTACTCCAGCGGATCGTCCTTGTTCACCCTCGGGATCGGGTCGGGCGCCGCGACCGGTTGGACACGAGCGATCGTGGTCATCGCGGGGGCAAACGGCCTCGGGCTGTTCGCGGTGGTGATCGCGTACCTCCCCGTCCTGTACCAAGCCTTCAACCGTCGCGAGGTCGGCGTGCTCCTGCTGGATGCGCGGGCGGGATCCCCTCCCTCGGGGCCAGAGCTGCTCCACCGGATGGGCAGCGCGGGGATGGCCTCCGCGTTGCCGGAGCTGTTCGCGGAATGGGAGCGATGGGTGGCGGACGTCCTGGAGAGTCACATGTCCTATCCGATCCTCTCGTTGTTCCGTTCGCCCCACGACAACACCTCATGGGTCACCTCGCTCGGCTCCGTGCTCGACGCGGCCACGCTGATGCTCACCTCGGTGGATGGCGAGCCCGACGAGCGGGCGAAACTCCTGTACGGGACGGGCGTGCACGCCGTGGAGGACCTCTACTACTACCTCCGGCTCACGGAGCGGGAGGCCGTGATCCAGCGCGACGAGTTCGAGTCGGTGCTCGAGGACATGAAGGATGACGGCTTCTCGATCCGGCCGGTGGATGACGCGTTCGCCCGCTTCACGGAGAAGCGCGCGAAGTACGCGCCGCGGCTGGACGCGCTGGCGGTGCTGCTCGCTGCACCACCCGGTCTGTGGATCGGCGACCGTTCCTACCTCGGAGCCCGAACGGCGCACTGAACCGAGGTGTGCGCGGCTACGCCGGCTCCCTCGCCGCGCAGTCCGCGCAGAGACCCACGATGTCCAGGCGATGGGTGGCCGGCGCGAACCCTTGCTCGATCGCACGACGCATCGCCACGTTCAGCAGGCGTTCGGCGTCCACGTCCGGAAGGAGGTCGCGAACCAGTCCGCAGGACGAGCAAACCAGATGGTGATGGTGTTCGGTGAGCTCTTCGGCGAGCTCGTAGCGGCCGAAGTCCTCCTTCGTGATCACGCGGTTGACGACCCCCGCGTGCTCCAGGACGGTCAGGTTCCGGTACGCCGAGCTCATGGCCAGCTCGCTCCCCCGATCGAGGATCTCGTGGATCGTGAGTGGACGGATGGCCGAGCGGAGGATCTGGAGCAAGGAACGACGCCGCGGGGTGAGCCGTTGGCCGACCTGCCGGAGCCTGAGCGCGACGATGGTGTCGAGCTCGGGGATGTCGCCGCGGGGATCAGCCACGGATCTCCTCCCTGACCTCGGCGGGCGGTTCGGCCTTCCGGCTCCCTCGGAGGAGGCCGCGCTTGGCCGCGCCGTGCACGGCGGAGGCGCCGGCGAAGGTCACCGCCGCCGTCGCGATGATGGCGAAGCTCGGCGGCACCGACGGGAAGGCGTAGCTCGCGGCGAGCCCGACCCACATGGCCCCGATCGCGAGCGCGGTCGAGAGCGCGAGGCCCCGGAAGGGGTGGGTCGTCAGGTGATGCGCGGCTGCGGCCGGCGCCGCGAGCAGACCGAGGAGCAGGAGCGCGCCCACCGCCTGTGTGGTCTCCGCCGCGGTCACACCCACCAGTGCCAGGAACCCGACCCCGAGGGCCCGGACCGGCACCCCCCGCGCCGCCGCAACGGCCTCGTCCAGGCTCGCGAACAAGAGCGGCCGCGCGATCAGGAGTACGCCGCCCAGGATCGTCGCCCCGATCAGGGCTGCGGCCCGGGCCGCGCCGGCCGAGAGACCCAGGATGGAGCCGAACAGCACGCTCACCCCCGCGGTTCCGTTGGCCCCGCTACCGCTCGACGTGTAGATCGAAAACCGCAGATCGGCTCCTGCCGCCAGGGCGGCGAGTGCGCCGGTGAACGCGACATGGCTGAGGGCGTCTCCGGTGAAGACCTGCGAACGGAGCACGACGAAGTACCCGACCGCTCCGCAGCAGGCCGCGATCCCCGTTCCGGCCAAGAAGGCGTTCCTCATGAACGGATGACCGACGATGGGGAGCACCCACCCGAGTACCGCCAGCGCCCCGATCACGCCATCGCCTCGCGCAGCGACGCGGGGTCTTTCCTCGTACGGGCGTTGAGTACCCTGATGCTTCGAGCCGCCACGTAGGCCGCGAACGACAGCGTGGTGATGAAGGCGCCCGTTGGATACGGCGTGTAGTACGCCATCACCAGACCGGCCCACGTCACCGCCAGTCCCAAGAGCACCGACAGGCCGATCCCGAGGAGCGGCCGGCCGGTGATCACCTGCGCCGTCGCGGGAGGGAGCACCAGCAGGGCGAACACCAAGAGGGACCCGGTGATCTGGCTGGCCTCGGCCGCCGCCACGCCGAGGAGCAGCAGGAAGACCACGGCGAGCAACCGCACCGGGATGCCCGCGGCGGCCGCGACCTCGGGATCGACGCTCGCGAACAGCAACGGGCGGGCGATCAGACCGAGCGCGACGAGCGCGGGGAGCGCCACCGCGAGCAGCGAAACGACCTGGCCGTTCGTGATGCCGAGGAAGCTTCCGAACAGGAGGTTCGTGAGGCCGTTGAGATCGCCGTGGTAGAGATTCACGAAGAGGAAGCCGCACGCCAGTGAGAAGGCCTGCACCGACCCGATCACCGCGGACTCCTCGCTGTACAGGGCCGAGCCGACCGGCGGGGAGGCCATCGCGATGATGACCCCGGCGGCGAGACAGAACCCGAAGTAGCCGAACGCCGGTGAGAGACCGATCAGGATCGCGCCGGCTGCTCCGGGGAACCCGATCAACGACAGGGTGTGTCCGGCGAAGGTCTGCCGGCGGAGCACCATGAACCAGCCCATCGCCCCGGAGACGACCGCGACGATCGTTCCGGCGCGGAGCGCGTTGATCATGAACGGGTAATCGAACAGGGTCACGACTCACCCCGCGTGCCGGTCGGCATGGAGCGCGGGCGCCTCGGGGGTTCCGACGACGACCAGCCGTCCGTCGGACGCTCGTAGCACCTCGACCCTGGCGCCGTAGAGCGCGCTCAGGGTCTGGGTCGTGATGACGTCGTTCGGCGCACCGACCACCGCCTTGCCCTCGGCCACGTAGACCACCTGGTCGAGGAACTGGAGGATCGGGTTCACGTCATGCGCGACCATCACCACCGTGACGCCGCGCTCGCGACAGATCCGTTGCACCAGGGCGGCGACGGCGGCCTGGTTGGCCAGGTCGAGACTGTCGAGCGGTTCGTCGAGCAGGAGCAGCTCAGGACGGCGGACCAATGCCTGAGCGACCACCAGCCGCTGCTGTTCCCCTCCCGAGAGCTCGCCGATCGGGCGGCTCGCGTACCGGCTCGCCCCGACCAGGTCCACCACCTCAGCCAGGGCTTCGCGCGTCCGCCTCGACCGGATCGGCGAAACGGGGACACCCCAACGACTCCCGTCGAGCCCCAAGCGAACCACGTCGACGCCGCGGATCCGAAGCGTCCGGTCGAAGCCGCGGCGTTGGGGGACGTAGCCGATGCGCCGTCGTGCCGCTCCTGCCGGGGCGCCGAGCACATCCACGGTCCCACCGGCGAGGGGCTGCAGGCCCAGGAGCACCTTCAGCAACGTTGACTTGCCGGCTCCGTTCGGGCCGAGGATCGCGGTGAACGTTCCCGGGCCGATGTGCAGGTCGACCGCGCTCCACAGCAGACGCTCGCCGAACCGCACGGACGCCCCACGCGCGTGGATGACCTCGGTCGAGGTGGCGGCGATAGCGCCGGAAACGAGATGCGCCGGCTTCATCTGCCCGTCGCCTCGTGAAGGGCGGTCGCCAGCGCCTGGAGCTGCGCGACCTGCCAGGCCTGGAACGTCGCGCCGGCCGGGAAGAGCGTCTCGGTGATCGTGGTGATCGGGATGTTCGCTGCCTTTGCCTCGTCGATCTGGCGCTGGATGTCCGGGGTCGCGTTCTGGCTGTTGTACACGTACACCTCGATCTCGTGAGCGGAGATCTGGTGGTCGATCGTGCCCTTGTCGGCAGCCGTGGGCTCCGTCCCTTCGCTGATGGCCGTGAGGAACGCCGGCGGCGTGATCAGGTTCAGGCCCAGGGCAGGCGCCATGAGCGCGAAGATACTCTCCGATGCGCCAACGGGCGTTCCCGCGTACTTCGCCTTTATCTCGGAGATGAGGGCGTGGTACCGAGCGAGGCTCGACGTCTCGAACGTCGACCGCTGCCGATCGAAGTACGAAGCGTCGGCGGGATCGAGCTTCTGGTACTCGCTGGTGATCGCGTCGATCACCTGCTGGACGTCCACCGGGGAATACCAGCGATGCGGGTTCCCGTCCGTCGCCACCCCGACGAGCGTGCCGACATCGAGGACGTCACGCCCCGAAACGGGGTTCGCATCGATGAGCCGCTGGACCCAGGGGTCGTAGCCGACGCCGTTCTCGATCACGAAGTTCGCCAACGCAATCGCTCGCGCGTCTCCGGTCGTCGGCTCATAGTCGTGCGGATCCGCGTTGGGGTTGTCGATGATGCTCGTCACGGTCACGCGGTCGCCGCCGAGCTGGGCAGCGATGCTTCCCCAGACGTTCTCGGCCGCCACGACGCTCGGTCGGCCGTCGGACCCGGCGCTGCCGACGCCGGAACAGCTCGCGAGGGGGACGACGAGCGCGCAGACCGCCATGGCCATCGCACGCCGGACTGCCGATGACATGCCGCCTCGTCCTTTCCGGGATCGATCTGCGAAGGAGCCGGCAGACGATAATGGGAGTGGTTCTCATCGTCAACCTACAGGTTTCGGCTCCCAGGCGGCCGGCTGAGCGCTCACTGGGTCGATGGCGGCCATCCACCCGGCGGCGCTCGATACAACGTGACGCCACCGATGGTGATCCCGTACGTGCCGAGACGCGCGAACAGGTCATCCCACGCGCGCGGCGCGGGGGCGCGCAGGATCACGGTCGCCACGTCCTGCTGTTGCAGGTACCGAAGGAACCGGGAGATCGGTGGAGTCGCCACGTCGTACGA
The DNA here is from genome assembly GCA_005883885.1 of Actinomycetota bacterium. Taxonomy (GTDB): domain Bacteria; phylum Actinomycetota; class UBA4738; order UBA4738; family HRBIN12; genus AC-51. Next base: position 6,902 of record VAYF01000047.1, read on the forward strand.
GTCACCGACGGTGGCGATCCCGGGCCCGCGGTCGGACAATCCGAGCCTGTGGGCATCGCCGACATAGCCGCGCGATTGGCGGAACCAGAAGCCCGCGGCCTCTTGCCACAGCATCTCGTCGCCCACGTGCGTGGGCAGCAACAGGTCGGTCTCTCCTTGATGGAGGTACTGCTGGTACGTTCCGTCGGCGAAGAACGCCGGCACACGGAGCTCCGTCCGGTACGGCGGGCTGGGCAGCGCGACCGCCAGGGTTACAGCGCCCAGGAGCACGAGCGCCCAACGCCACAGGCTCAGGCCCGGCGCCTGGGCGAGGAACAGCGAAACGATCACGGCGATGCCGAGCCACGCGAACAACGGGAAGCGTTCGGGGAAGGCGCTTGAGATGACCGGGGCGCTCGCGAGTGCGGCGCCGGGCATCGCGATCCCCCCTCGCCCGCCGACGTGCAGCGTGGGTCCGAACGAGAAGACGACGGGAACGAGGATGAACGCGAGCAGCATCCATGTCCAGCGCGAACGCCGGCCGAACCACGCGAACAGGGCGACGACCAGCAGCAGCACGGGGCCGACGTACGCCGTGTCGTCACTCGCTCGCTCGAGGGAGCGGCTCGTGATCTGACGGAGTGCCCCCGCGCCCAGCCACGTCGGCGATCGCGGCAGCACGTAGCTCAGCGGGTCGGTGGAATTCGCCTCGAGCGGCCGCACCGAGCCGGGTGGTCTGTTCCGGATGACCTCGAGCACGTACGGCGAAACGATCACGAAGACGATCAGGTACGCGAACCCGATCAGCAGCGTCGTCGCCAAGAGGTCGCGGCGAACGTCCTTCGATGCGAACGCCAGCGCGAGCAGGAGTGCCGCTCCACCGAAGAGCGTCATGGTCACGAAGATCTCGGTCGAGATCGAGAACTGACCGAGGAGCGTGAGCGCCAGGAGTAGGACGAACGTGCGTGAGCCGAGGCGATCTCGAACCCGACGCACGACGAGGTAGACCGCGATCGGGACGCAGAACATCAGCAGGAGATTCACGTGCCCTCGCATGTGGTGCCCGACGTAGGAGGAGAATCCGAAGATCGCGCCGCCTGCGAAGGCTGGCCCGAAGCGAGACGTGATCTGGTTGCACAGGAGGTAGCACGCCCACCCCGCCAACGCGGGCGCGAGCCAAAGGATCAGGTTGTCGCTCGCGAGCGCACCCCAGATCAAGGTCACGGGAGTGAGCACGAACGAGGGGCCGGGGAGCGTGGTGACCCACACGAGGTTGACGCCACCCGGCGCCCAGACGTAGTGGGTCGTGAAGAGGGGGTTCAGACCGTTGCCCAACGCGAAGGGCATCCACCGGAACGACCAGAGGTACACCATCGTGTCTTGACGGCACCCGCTGATGCACCACGAGCTGAAGTGCGCGAACACGCCCCGCACGAACAGCACCCCCGACAGAGCCGCGTAGGCCAGGAACGCCTCGAACGCTCTGCCCACCGGACCCGTCGATCGGACCCGCCCGGAGACCCGGTCGGCCGTCCGTGACCACCTCGTCGGCGTCTCGGCGCCGTCGGCATCCGCCGTCGGAAGGTCGGGCCCCAGGTCGGCATCCGTCGCGATCGCGCTCGCCCCAACGCGCTCAGCCTGAGGCTCTGGGTCGCGTTCCATCCGGGCGGCACGATATCGCAGACCTCTCGGCACCTCGCCCCAGGTGCTCGGGCTCACTGGACCGCGAGGATGCGCCGCCAACAGAAGATGTTCGAGCCTCGCTGCGTGACGAGATCTGCGCGTCCGGCGCACCCTCCCGCGCGGTCCGCGCTTGACGAGGCGATGTCGAACACGAACGCGTTGGTTCGGTCGTCACGGCAATCGGTCGGGACGACGGTCCCGTTCTCGGCGTGGCCGCAGAGCGGACCGTCCTGGTCTCGCACGGCGTTCAAAACGATGCGGATCGGTGGGTACGCGCCGAGGGTTTCGTCCGGCGAACGGAGGAAGCCGCGGTAGGCGAGATCGCCTTTCGTCGCACGCGCGCCGGTTGACCCAGCCGCAGACCGGGGGGCGTCGAGGCGCCCCAGCCCCAGACCCGCGAGCACGAGAAGCACGACCACGATCGCTGCTCGCAGGACAACCCTTCCGCGACGCGCCGGAGGCGCGTCGCGGACTCTGCCGACCGATGCCGGCCCCCTGATCCTCGCGATCAACTCGTCGGCGACCGGATCCACCGCGTACACCGAGAGCAACGAAGACTCCACCGGCCGCGCCGGCGTGTCCGCCGTGGGAGGGGCGTGGTGCGTGCACCACGGGATGAGCCTCGTCCGCCCGGCGACCCGCACCCGCTGGACGGCATCGGCTCGCCGGCCGCTTCCCTCCGCCAGACACGCCGCGCACACGAGACCCAGGCGTGCCGGGTAGCCGACCTGGGCCCGGAAGCCTCGGCCGTGCTCGATCACCCTTCCCCAGAGCGACACCTCGCCGACCACCCCGCCCGGCAGTGCGTGGAGGCCGGCGAGCGCCTCGGGACTAACGGCGGCGTAGATACCGCAGCGGCATCGCCGCTGCGGTATCGGCATGCGTCCCTTCGCGCAGGACGCCGCGTGCGGAACACGCGGCGTCCAGACCTCGGGCCGCGTTAGGGACGAGAGCCGGAGCTCGCCGTGCACCTCGATCAGGCTCCACCCGCGCCAGGCGGTGACCGCCTCGACGAAGGTCGGGATCTCCGGCTGCCGGTGATGGAGCCTCACCTCGTTATGATGCGCCTCCCGAACAACAGGGGTCGCCTGACAGCCGCGACCCGTCCGGCACCGT
>VAYF01000048.1 GCA_005883885.1 Actinomycetota bacterium
GGAGTGTCTGGATGGAGTCCACGGCAAGCACCGCCGGCCGCGTCGCGCGCGCGGCGTCCAGCACGACGTCGAGGTCGCGCCCGGGCGCGAACCCGACGTCGCCAACGGGGATGCGGAGCCGCCGCGCCCGCGACGACACCTGAGCCCGCGATTCCTCGCCGGAGACCAGCAGGCACGCCGTGCCGCGGGCGACGAGGGCGCCCAGCAGGTGGAGCACGAGGGTGGACTTCCCGATCCCGGGCGGGCCCGCCAGCATGACGACGGATCCGGGAACCAGGCCGCCACCGAGGACGGGGCACCGTCCCGTCCACTGGGACAACCGTTGTCCACATGCCGAACAGACGAACGCGATCCGATCCCTCGTCACGCCGCGGAACGTACCGCCCAACTCTGACATGGGCCGCCGTCACCGGCCTTCGACAGCGGGAGTGTCACACCCGAACGGTAGGGTCCGGCGACCGCCCGGGTGAGGTCCAACGGTCCTCATCCGGGCCCAAGTGGCGGCAAGCGGCGCTCCGCGCTCGACCCGGCGCGTGACGTGCCGATACCTGGGTTCGTGAGGTGGTCCTCGTGCGAGTGGTCAAGCTGGATCTCGATGCTCCCCAACCCAGCCAGACCTCGCTGCGCCCCGCTCCCGTCGCGCCCGCCCAACCGCTCGTCCTCGTGATCTGGCGGGACGCGTTCTTCGATTTCGATCAGAAGAGCTCGGACGATTTCCGCTCCGAGTACCTGGTGCACACCGTCGGGTTCCTCGTCGCCGACGGCCGCACCTTCATCTCACTCGCGCAGGAGGTCCTCCCCGACGACGAGGGCTTCCGTGCCGTGACGCACATCCCCAGGTCCGTCGTCGAGCGGATCGTCTTCCTCCACCCACCCGCCGAGGAAGCACCGCCTCCGGCCGAGTAGTGGGGTACACTCCGGCGACACGCGAGCGTTCCTCGCTCGCCATCGGACCGGAAGGAGGGATGCACGGATGACCGCGACCTTTGCCGCCGTCCTCACCATGCCGCGTCCCTCCGGTCGCGCCTAGCTCCGGCTCGCGCTCCTCGGGATCGCGGTTCCCGCACGTCCGCATCCCGATCAGAAGGAGCACGCGTTGCGACACGAAGCGTTCGAACACTTCTTCGATGAAGGACTCGTCGAAGCGCACCTCAAACCGCTGAAGCACGGCAAGGAGGCGAGCGTCCACCTGTTCCGCGCCAATCTCAGAACGACCGGCGAGGAGCTGGTCGCGCTCAAGCTCTACCATCCTTTGGACCGCCGGGACTTCCGCGACGAGACCCTGTACCGGGACGGGGAGTTCATCAAGGAGCGGCGGATGCGCGTCGCCCTCGAGCAGAAGACCCGCTACGGCCGCGAGCTCCAGGGCTCGCTCTGGGTCGGTCGTGAGTGGGAGACGCTCAAGAAGCTGGATGGAGACGTGGCGGTCCCCCGCCCGATCGAGGGAACGCAGGACGCGATCCTGATGTCCTACATCGGCGATGAGGACGTTCCCGCGCCTCGGCTGCACGAATACCAGCACGACGACCGCGACGAGCTCGCGTCCCTCTGGGAACAGCTGCACCGAGCGATCGAACGGATGCTCTATCGCGACGTGGTGCACGGAGACCTATCCAGCTACAACGTCCTGATCTGGGACGGCGAGGTCACGCTGATCGACTTCCCACAGGCGGTGGACCCGAAGAAGAACCGCCATGCGCAGTCGTTCTTGGAGCGCGACGTCTGCAGGCTCGGCGAGCACTTCGAACGACGCGGGCTCCGCCGCCCGTGGCAACGGATCGCGAACGACCTTTGGACAGCCTGGCTGTTCGCGGACTTGGTGCCCGAAGAGCTTCGGGGACTCGCGACGTGAGGGGTCGGGCTTCGGCGCACTCGCCGAAGCCCGACCCTTCCGTCATGCTCGACCTCCCTAAGCGCTGATGCCCGCGGCGGCGTCTTGAAGGGTGATGCAGGCAGAAGGCGAGATCGTGCAGCTTCCGACGGAGCGGGTCGCCCCCCCGAAGGACTTCCGGAAGTTCTTCGAGGAGGAGCACGGGCGTCTGTTCAAGACGCTCTACTTCGTGACCGGGAACCGTACAACTAGCTCACGAGCGTGGACGGGGCAGCGCGAGCGACGGTGCGCTATTCGGGCGAGCTGGCGAGCTCAACCGGCGGCACGTCCGGCGGCACGATCGTGGGGCCGTGCTCGAAGACGATCTCGTCCCCGGCGGCGTCCACGAACACCGTCTCGCCGGCACGGAACTCCTTGTGCAGGATCTGCTCCGACAACGGATCCTCGACCAGGCGCTGGAGCGTGCGACGGAGCGGGCGGGCACCGAGCGCCTGGTCGTAGCCGCGCTCCGCGAGGAGCGACTTGGCGGCGTCGGTCAGGTCGATGTCGATGTCCTTCGACTTGAGCTGCTCCTCGACCCGGCGCATCAACAGATCGACGATCAACTTCACGTCGTCGATCGTGAGCTTGTGGAAGACGATGACCTCGTCGATCCGGTTGAGGAACTCGGGCCGGAACTGCCGCTTGAGCTCCTCCTGGACCGTCTCCTTCATCTTCTCGTACGTCACGGCGTCGTCACGGGCTGCGGTGAAGCCGATCCCGATGCCTTTCGAGATGTCCCGCGTGCCGAGGTTAGAGGTCATGATGATGATCGTGTTCTTGAAGTCGACCGTGTGACCCTGGGAGTCGGTGAGGCGTCCGTCCTCCAGGATCTGCAGGAGCGTGTTGAACACGTCCGGGTGCGCCTTCTCGATCTCGTCGAACAGGATCACGCTGAAGGGCTTGCGCCGCACCGCTTCGGTGAGCTGGCCGCCTTCCTCGTACCCGACGTAGCCGGGTGGTGACCCGATCAGCCTGCTGACGGTGTGCTTCTCCATGTACTCGGACATGTCGAGCTGGATCAGCGCGTCCTCGTCGCCGAACAGGAACTCCGCGAGCGCCTTCGAGAGCTCCGTCTTGCCAACGCCCGAGGGCCCCAGGAAGATGAACGACCCGGTGGGGCGCTTCGGGTCCTTCAGACCGCTCCGCGTCCGGCGGATGGCGCGCGACACCGCGGAGATGGCGTCCTCCTGGCTGATGATCCGCTTGTGGATCTCGTCCTCCATGCGCAGGAGCTTCTCCGTCTCCTCCTCGGTGAGCTTGAACACCGGGATGCCGGTCCAGATGGACAGCACCTCCGCGATCTCCTCTTCGTCGATCTCCGAGAGGATGTCCATCTCGGTCGAGCGCCATGACTGCTCGCGGCGCACGCGCTCCTCCTGGAACTGACGCTCCTCGTCCCTCAGCCTCGCGGCCAGCTCGAAGTCCTGCCCGTCGATCGCCGACTCTTTCTTGAGCCGAACCTCGGCGATCTTCTCGTCGATCTCTCGAACGTCGGGCGGCGCGGTCATGCGACGGATCCGCATCCGGCTGCCGGCCTCGTCGATCAGATCGATCGCCTTGTCGGGTAGGAACCGGTCGGAGATGTAGCGGTCGGCGAGGTTGGCGGCGGCAACGATGGCTTCGTCCGTGTAGGTGACCCGGTGGTGGGCCTCGTAGCGGTCGCGGAGGCCTTTCAGGATCTCGATCGTGTGGATCACGGTGGGCTCGGAGACCTCGATGGGCTGGAAGCGGCGCTCGAGGGCGGCGTCCTTCTCGAGGTACTTGCGGTACTCGTCGCGCGTCGTGGCGCCGATCGTCTGGAGCTCTCCGCGGGCGAGCATCGGCTTGAGGATGCTCGCCGCGTCGATGGCGCCCTCCGCGGCCCCGGCGCCGACGAGCGTATGGAGCTCGTCGATGAACAGGATGATGTCGCCGCGGGTCTTGATCTCCTTGAGGACCTTCTTCAAGCGTTCCTCGAAGTCGCCGCGATAGCGCGAACCGGCGACCAACGCGCCCAGATCGAGCGTATAGATCTGCTTGCCCTTGAGGGTCTCGGGGACCTCCCCCTTGACGATGGACTGCGACAGTCCTTCGACCACGGCGGTCTTTCCGACGCCGGGCTCGCCGATCAGCACCGGGTTGTTCTTGGTCCGGCGCGACAGGACCTGCATGACGCGCTCGATCTCTTTCTCACGACCGATCACCGGATCGAGCTTGTTCTCCCCGGCGAGCTGCGTCAGGTTTCGACCGAACTGATCGAGCACCGCGGAGCCTTGCCCCGCGCTCTCGCTGCCGCCACCGGCGGAGACCTGCTCCTTGCCCCCGGTGTATCCGGACAGCAGCTGGATCACGGTCTGACGAACGCGGTTGAGGTCTGCTCCGAGCTTCTGCAGCACCTGAGCGGCGACGCCTTCACCCTCGCGGATCAGCCCGAGCAGGATGTGCTCGGTACCGATGTAGTTGTGTCCGAGCTGGAGCGCCTCGCGGAGCGACAGCTCCAGGACCTTCTTGGCGCGTGGGGTGAACGGGATGTGACCGGTGGGTGCGGCCTGCCCCTGGCCGATGATCTCTTCGACCTGTTGACGGACGGCCTCCAGCGAGATGTTCAGGGATTCGAGTGCCTTCGCAGCGACTCCCTCGCCCTCGTGGATCAGGCCGAGGAGGATGTGCTCGGTGCCGATGTAGTTGTGGTTGAGCATCCGCGCTTCTTCTTGCGCGAGAACCACGACGCGCCTGGCGCGATCCGTGAATCGCTCGAACATCTCACCCGTCCTCCGGGCCGAGGCCCGCTTCCTCTCCTCGCCGCTCGGGGATCGCGGGACCACGTCCTCCCCCCGAGGTACATCGGGCGCCGAGGGTCGTTCCCCAGCGCCCGTACAGACCGAGTATACCCGTGCCCCTACGAAGCTTTGGAACCACATCCGTCGCTGGGATCGTCCTCTTCCCTTCGGTTCCTTTGCTCCTCGGGATTAGTTCCACGGCGCGAACGGGGGCTCCCCCGATGGAACCAGGAAGAAATCCCTCCCTCCGGGTGATGCGAAGGCCGTTGGCGCCCTGGAGACTTCAACCACGCGGACCTGCATGCCGAACACCTCCCGAAGGAGGTCGCGCGTGGACGTAGACCTCAACGACGCTGACGAGGTGGGAAGCATGCGTGTGCTCGTGGTCGACGACCATCAAGCCTTCCGGCACGCCCTCACGTCCGCCTTGAGCATGGTCGACGACATCGAGGTCGCGGGCCAGGCCGGCGGGGGGCTCGCCGCGTGCCAGGAGGCCGAACACCTCGACCCGGACGTGATCATCATGGACCTGTCGATGCCCGATCTCTCCGGGATCGACGCGATGAAGCGGATCCACGAGCGGCGGCCCGATCTGCCCGTCGTGATCCTCACGGCTCACGCCGACGACGGAACGGAGCGCGAGGCGCGCGAGGCAGGAGCGAGCGGGTTCGTGGCAAAGGGCACCGGCCTGCGCGACCTCGTGGTCGTGCTGCACGAGGCCGCGGAGCTCGAAGCCCCGTAGGCGGCGCCTATTCGCCCTTCTCCTGGCGAGCGATCTTGCAGAGCCCCATCAACAACCCCTTGGTGAACGACGGGTTGTCGAGCAGCGGTGTGAAGTCCCAACCGACGAGGGACACGGTCGTGAGGTCAGAGGTCGCGGTCACCGTGGCCGATCGCGGTCCGCCGTCGATGAGGCCGATCTCACCGAAGTAGCCTCCGTGACGCAGCTCCGTCACCCGGGCGCCGTCCTTCACGACCTCGGCGGTCCCGTCCACGACGAGGTGGAAGCCCACGCCGGTCTGCCCCTGGGTGGCGACCGACGTCCCCTGGGCGAAGTGGACCTCCTTCATCCTGTCCGCGACCGTGGTCAGATCGTGGTCGGCAAGGTCGGAGAACAGCGGAACGGAGCGCAAGAGCTCGACGATCTTCATCTGATCCATCGTTCACTCCCATGAGGGTCGAGATGGACGTGCCGGCGGTCACGATGCACCGGAACGGGGCCCGCGCGCAAGTCACCCGTCCTCGGGGCGCTGCGACGGGAACATGATGAGATCGCGCAGGCTCGCCGCGTCGGTCAAGACCAGCAACAAGCGGTCGACGCCCATGCCCATCCCCCCGGCGGGCGGCATGCCGTGCTCGAGGGCGCGGAGGAACTCCTCGTCCATCGGATGAACCTCATCACCGAAGATCGCCTTCATCTGCTGCTGCAGCTCGAACTTGGCGCGTTGTTCGATCGGATCGGTCAGCTCGGAGAACGCCGTGACGAGCTCGACCCCGCCCGCGACGAGGTCGAAATGCTCCGTGAGCGCGGGATCGTCCCGGTGCGGTCGGGCGAGGGGCGAGACCTCACGCGGGAAGTCGCACACGAACGTTGGTCGCCAGATCGTCGGCTCGACCAGTCGCTCGAACAGCTCCTGCACCACCTTGCCCGGCCCCCATCCGTCATCCACCTCGACGCCGTGGCGTTCGGCGATCGCGCGGAGATCGGGACGATCGAGCGTCACCTCCTCGCCCGTCGCAGCGGTGACCGACCCGAGGATCGTCACCCGTTCGAACGGCGGCGAGAGATCGAGCTCGCGACCGCGGCTCGGGATGGTGAGATCCTCGGGGTCGCGGCCCAACACGACGTTCACCGCGCGGCAGCACTCGACCACGAGCGTCTCCGAGAGCTCCATCATCCTGTGGTAGTCGCCGTACGCCTGGTAGGCCTCGAGCATCGAGAACTCGGGGTTGTGTTCCCGATCGATGCCCTCGTTCCGGAAGTTTCTCCCGAGCTCGTAGACGCGCTCCAACCCCCCGACGAGCATCCGCTTGAGGTAGAGCTCCTCGATCGTCGAGCACTCGACGCATCGTCCTGAGCGTCGCGGCCCGCGCAAGGACGTATCGCCGGGGCGTGTCGTCGGCGATGAGGTGGAGGTACCGGCGCCGCTGTTGCAGGTCCGGGTCCTGGAGGCCGTGCCATTTCTCGGGAAGCGGCCGAAGCGCCTTCGTGAGCATCGCCCAGCGCTCCACGAAGATGCTCAACTCGCCCGTCCTCGTCGTGCCGAGGTACCCGTCGACGCCGATGATGTCGCCAAGGTCGACCTCGTCGAGCTGCGCGAACCGGTCCTCGGGCAGGCTCGCCTTCGCGAACACGAGCTGGAGATCGCCGTCGCGATCGCGGATCGTCAGGAACTTCAGCTTCCCCAGGTCGCGCTTGAGCACCACGCGCCCGGCCACGACGAACCACTCCGCGGTCGTCGTGTCGGGCTCGAGATCGGGGTGGGCCTCGCGGATCGAGCGGGTCGACGTCGGCTCGTCGACGTCGAGCACCGAGCGGAGGTTGATCGCGAACGCGCGCTCCCGCCCCAGGCGTTCGAGCGACGCGCGCCGGGCCGCGAGCACCTCGGCCTCGCGCCCGGTGGGCCTCGGTTCCTCGAAAGACGACCCAGGCGGCTCGATCGGCTCAGGCATCGGCCGGATCCGCGTTCCTCGCGTGCACGAGCCGGAGCCCCTCGAGGGTCAGCCAAGGCTCGTGATGCTCGATCGACCGGCTATGCGGGATCACGATCGGCGCCAGTCCCCCGGTCGCGACGGTCGTCGGCCGCGCGCCCAGCTCGTCCGAGATGCGAGCCACGATCCCGTCCACCATGTCTGCCGTTCCGAAGATCAGCGCCGACTGGATGCACTCGACCGTGTTCTTGCCGATCACCGACGGCGGAGCCACCAGCTCGACGCGCGGGAGTCGCGCCGTCCTCGAAACGAGGCTCGCGGCCGCGACCTGGATCCCGGGCCCGATCACGCCGCCCACGAACTCCCCGTCCGCGGACACCACGTCGAAGTTCGTGCTGGTCCCGAAGTCGACGACGACGACGGGGCCGCCGTAGCGGGAGAACGCGCCGAGCGCGTTCATGATGCGGTCGGCGCCCACCTCCCGGGGGTTGTCCGTCGCCACGGAGACGCCGGTCTTGATCCCCGGCCCCACGATCAGC
>VAYF01000365.1:0-1249 GCA_005883885.1 Actinomycetota bacterium
TCTGGCCTCCCTCGATGCCGCGGCGCTCCGCCGAGCGATGTGGGCGCTCGAGGAGGGCCAGCGCGTGGCACTCGCGCTCGTGGACATCGCCGGCCTGTCCACGAGCGAAGCGGCCCAGGCGATGGGGACGCCGCGGGGGACGGTACTGTCGCGCCTGCACCGCGGGCGACGCTCGCTAGCGAGGCTCCTCGGTGACCAGGTGAAGGGGCGAGAAGCGTGATCGGCCGGCGCACCCACGACCCCGAGCGCGACTCGGCCCTCTACGTGAGCGGCGAGATGCGGCCTGCGGAGCGCGGGCGTTTCGAGGCCCATCTCCTCGGGTGCGACGATTGTTGGCGTGAGGTCTCGCTCGGTCGGGAGGGACGCGGCATGGCCGAGGCCACCCGCGAGATCGCACCGCCGGGGCTCCGCGACGATATACGTGCTGCGATCTCCGTCGCTCCGGTTCCCCGTCGCCTCCCGCGACGCCTCGCGCTGGTGGCGGCCGTCGTTCCCGTCCTCGCGTTCTTGATCTTCGGCGCAGCGCAGGTCCGCTCACGCCACCAGCCGCCACCGATCGCGGCCGCGCTCACCGCGGCGCGCACGGAAACGCTTGCGGCACGTGGACCCTCGGAACTGCCGGCTCCCAACCTTTCGAGCCAGGGACTGCAACTGGTGATGGGAGAGCGGGTCGACCTCGCCGGGCTCGCGTCCGATGCGTTCATGTATCGGAACACGGCCGGTGAGACGGTGCTGCTGTTCACGTCCGCGGCCCCCTTCCCGGTCGCGCACGCGGCAACCCCCCTCGCCGCCGGCGTGAACGGCTGGACGGCGCAGTCCGATGGGATGACCCTTGTCTGCGGCGATCGCCCGATGAACTACCTCGCGATCGCGCAGGATCCATCGCTCGTGGGCCTCGTCGAGCACGGGCTCATCATCGAGCCGACACCCAGCTAAAGCTAACGGGACCTCCCGCGGGGAGGGAATCGACCGGCCTTCTTGACGTCTATCTGGGTGAGGGTCCGCCGGACCGAGAAGGAGGCTCACCGCATGAGTAAGGCGTTCGCAGTTTCGATGATCGTCGGGGTGGTCGTGATCGGCGCCTTCGTCCCGGCCTCCGCCTCTACCGGGAAGGGAAACCTCTTCCACGATGGCGCCGTCGTCGGCACGGTCGTCGTACCGGTCGGGATCCCGGGGCAAGGGACCGACCCGTTCTACGCCGTCACGAACGGCGCGGCCGGTCAGCTCGGTATCGCCGGCGTCGCGCCGG
>VAYF01000365.1:1349-2809 GCA_005883885.1 Actinomycetota bacterium
CCTCGTCGTTCGGGTCGACCGTTTAAGGAGCGGGAACGCGAGCAGCCCGAACACGAGGCCATAGACGAGGTGTGCGACGAAGAACGGGCCTTTCAGCGCGAGCTCCTTGAACGGCGCGTTCGCCCACGGCAGCACGAGGTACCACATGACGTAGTACAAGATCGCGCCACCGGCGATCGAAGCAGCGACGTAGCCCACGTAGCTCCCCAGGACGCTCCCGAGGCCAGCGCGGCCGAGCTCCCAGAGGACGAGCGCGAACGCGATCCCCACCACCGCCGAGAACGCGAGATGCAACGCCGCGCCGACCAACAGGTGGCTCGCCTGGACCCGTTCGTTCATCGAAATCCCCGGGTGCATCATCGAGTTCTCGATCATCATTCGGGCTTCCGCCCGATAGACGAACGATGCCATGCAGACGTTCAGCGGCGTCCAGAACCCATCGCCCCTGCTCGCGGAATAGATCATCTGCCACATCGCCATGCCGAGGCCCCCGGCGACGCCGGCGATCGCACCGACCCCGAGCAGACGACCCGAAACCGCCTCTCGAGGCCGCGTTGCGGTCTGTTCCATTTCCTACCTCCTCCCGCACGACTAACCCCACCTTGATAGGACGCGAGAGCAGCAAGCTGATTCCCGGGGGTCGCAAACGGGCAACGGGCCGGGGGGCCGACGAGACCGTCGGTCTCTTGTGCGCCGGAACGCCCGGCGACTAGATTGCGGGGACCGAGTCCTCCCCATCCCCCCGCAGCGGATCGATCTCGGGCGGGGTCCGGAGACCCGTTGGCGCGTGATCCACTCGGGTCCTCGCCGCGAATGAAGGGCAGCGCATGTCCCACCGTGGGAGGGGCCTACGGCGAGGGGGTGGTGATCCGAGGAAGCGTTCGCGTCAAACCCTGATGCCCCCCGAAGCCTCATCTGAAGGCGTGGCCCGCCGGGGCGACCATCCGCACTTCCGAAGGAGGTGGAGACATGGCAGATCATCTGGATGCTCCCGGCTTGATGTCACCGGGCATGGACGCCCGGGTGGACATCACCGACGTCTACGCGTTCGAAAGCCGACGAATCCCAAACGGTCGATCCTCGTGATGAACGTCAACCCATTGGCACCGACACTGGCGACCTCGTTCGACACCGGCGCGGTCTACCAGATCAACGTGGATACCGACGGCGATGCCCGCACGGACATCTCGTTCCGGATCCGCTTCTCCGACACCGAAGGGGGCGGGCAGGAGGCGACGGTCCGGCGCCAGACCGGTGAAGATGCGGGGGGACGCGGCGGGGGCGGCGAGGTCATCATCTCGGACGCGCCGGTCTCGTTCGGCTCCAAGGCGGTGGTGACCGAGTCCGACCCCTACCGTTTCTTCGCAGGGATCCGAAGCGACCCGTTCTTCTTCGACCTGCTCGGGTTCCTGGCCGGTTTCGAGTTCACCGGTAGCGACTTCTTCATCGACAAGAACGTG
>VAYF01000049.1 GCA_005883885.1 Actinomycetota bacterium
AGATATCACACACGAGATCCGCGACGGCGGCGAGCCGGTCGCCGAACTCGCGGTCGATCGGGTGTTCGGCGTCGCCGTACAGCCACGCCATCTGCATCACGTCGCCGTAGATATCCAACTGTGCCTGCTTCGCGGCCGCGTTGCCCACGCGCACCGGGCGCGAGCCTCTGTATCCGTCGAGCGACAGCGCTCGCTCCGGTGCGTCCGCTCCTCCGTCCATCCGGTACAGGACCTGCAGGCGCGGATGGGTGATCTGGGACGCGTGCATCAACCACCAGAAGAACGCCTCCGCTTCGTCTTTGCACGCGAGCTCCAGCATCGCGCCCATCACGAAGGCTGAGTCTCGGAGCCATGAGAACCGGTAATCCCAATTGCGCTCGCCGCCGATCTCTTCGGGGAGTGAGGTGGTCGATGCAGCCGCGACGGCTCCGCTCTTCGCCTGGACGAGGAGCTTCAACGCGAGCGCGCTCCTGAGGATCTGGTCGCGCCACGGGCCGGTGGCCTCGCGCGCGGCGGCCCAGCGCTGCCAAGACGCGATCGTCTCGTCGAGCCGTCGCTCCACATCCTCCCTCGGGGGAAGGACCAACGGCTCCTGATGGGCTATGGAGAGGGCGATGAGCGCGGTCGAGCCTTCCGCTGTTTCGAACGCCCCCGTCACCGCCTCCGGCGTTAGCTGTGGTGATCCTGCATCCCACGAGCAGATGGCCACCGCCTGGTCACGACCTGTTGCGACCGGGATCCCGGATCGGCGGCCCATCGCTCCGATGTCGGAGCCGTATCCGAAGCGCGGTTCGACCGACCACCGGAACCGAACAGCGCCTTTTTCTCCCTCGACCCGTCGAGCGAGCTCTCGGAAGGGGACGAGGCCGCCTCCGGTCGGCAACGTCAACGCGTCGGTGATCCGGGCGCGGCCTCCGTCGGTGACGAAGGTCGTCTCCAAGACGTTCGTCTCTGGGATGTATCGTCGTCGAGCCTCGAAGGGATCTTCGGGAGCGAGCGCGAATCGCCCACCATGACGAGTGTCCAGCAAGGACGCGAACACGGTGGGCGAATCGACGTACGGGATCGGGAGCCACGCGACCGTTCCGTCGAGCGACACCACAGCCACGGTCCGACCGTCGCCGATGGCCGCGAGATCTCGGATCGGCGGATAGGAGCCGTCGTTTCGGCGGGTCTCCACGGCTCCTTCGAATGAAGCACTCTCAGCGCTCGGTACCACGAGCTCAGGCGCTTATACGGTGCGGTCTGGCGGCCACCCACGATCTCGACGGCCCTTGGAACGCCGCGCCATGCACCGGGTCGCCGTTGGCGATCGCGGTCTGCATGCTGCATCACCTCCTGGCCAACCGAGCGGCGGTTGCTTCGTCCCCTACCCACCTGCAGACCTTTCAACCCGCGCCGAGGAGCGGGCGTGTACCCAGTGTCGGCGAGGGGTATCCGAAGGAGATGGCGACCGATCCTGGTCTCGTCGTCGTCCTGACCGGCGCCTCGTCCGGCGTGGGTCGAGCGACCGCGCGCGCGTTCGGCCGCGCGGGCGCCTCGCTCGGGTTGATCGCTCGCGGTGTCGAGGGCCTCGACGGGATCAAGAAGGAGCTCGACGAGATCGGCGTCCCTTCGCTCGCTGTGCCGACGGACGTCGCCGATCCAGCCCAGGTCAGGAAGGCGGCCCTCCGCATCCAGAACGAGTTGGGTCCGATCGCGGTCTGGGTGAACGACGCGATGACGACGGTGTTCTCTCCGCTCGAGTCGATCACACACGAAGAGTTCCGCCGCGTGACGGAGGTGACCTATCTCGGCGCGGTGTACGGGACGATGGAAGCCCTTCGGCTGATGAAGCCTCGAGATCGAGGGGTGATCATCCAGGTCGGATCCGCCCTCTCGTACCGCGCGATCCCGCTGCAATCGGCCTACTCCGGGGCGAAGTATGCGCTCCGCGGCTTCACGGATTCCCTCCGCTGTGAGCTCATCCACGAAGGCTCCAACGTGCGTGTGACGATGGTGCAGCTTCCTGCGTTGAACACTCCGCAGTTCGAGTGGTCCCGCAGCCACATGCCACGCCGAGCCCAACCGGTGCCGCCGATCTACCAGCCGGAACTGGCGGCGGATGCCATCGTCTGGGCGAGTAGGCACCCGCGCCGCGAGGTCTACGTCGCGGGCACGACCACGGCGACGATCATCGCGCAGAAGCTCTGGCCCGGCTTCCTGGATCGATGCCTTGGCAAGCTGGGCTATGACGCTCAGCAGACCGAACAGGCTGAGGATCCCGAGCGAGCGGACAACCTGTTCGCGCCCGTCCCGTTCGACCTGGACACGCACGGGAGGTTCGACGATCGTTCGCACTCCCGAAGCGCTCAGTGGTGGGCAAGGAAGCACCGAACCGCACTCGCCGCGGCTGGAGCGGCGGCGGTCGGCCTCGTCGCGGGACGGATCGGCCCGTTCGCAAGGACCTAGCTGACCGTCGTAGCCATTCCCACGCAAACGACGGATTGACCGCACCCTTCCGCCCCGGTACCAATGGAGGTGGTCCGCATAGTTGCGTGCGGGCCCCTGTCGCTCTTCGAGAGGTGACCGGTGTCCAAGGCCGCGAGAGAGCTCGCCAGGTACGAGGACGCCATGGTCGCGGTCGACGGCGAGTTCTGCATCCCGCAAGAGGAGAACGAGGCTCGCTACTACATCGACCTCGGACCGATCTTGGGCCAGGTCCGCTCGCCTTGGATCCTGGCCGGGAAGTTCCTCCTCTTCATCCCGGCGATGTTCCTGTTCATCCTCGCGATCCAGCTCATGAAGGCCGGCGCGGCGGCGGTCGGGCCGACGATCCAGGGGCAGTTCCCGTTCGCGAACGGGCTGTCAACGATGGGGACCGGCTGGCTCGGCGCCTACCTGGTCCTGTCGGGCTCACCGGTGGCAGCGACCGCGATCAGCCTGTTCGGCGCAGGCACCACCTCGGTCCTCCAAACGTTCACGATGCTGTCCGGCTCGCGCCTGGGCGCGTCGTTCATCGTGCTTCTGACCGGGTTCCTCTACGCGATGCGGAACCCGAAGGCGCGCCGCGAGCCGTTGGGTATCGGGATCCAGGCGATGACGATGACTGCGATCACGTACCTGCCGGGCATGCTGATCGGGTACTTCATCCTGCGCGAAGGGCTCCTGAATGGGCTCAACTGGCACGCGTCGGGGAAGCTCGAGGCGGCCTTCTCGGAGGTCTACGGCCCGTTCGTCGACTTGGCCAAGGCGCACCTGCCGGGTTGGGCCCTGTTCGTGGTCGGGATCGCCACGATCCTGCTCGCCTTCCAGCTGATCGACCGCGTGCTGCCGGAGATGAACTCGGACTCAGCGTCGCGGCGGAGCTCCTGGCTGAAGCGCCCGTGGACGATGTTCCTGCTCGGCTGCATCGTCGCGACGCTGACACTATCGGTCTCGGTGGCGCTCACGGTGCTGGTGCCGCTCGCGGTGAAGGGCTACGTGAGGCGCGACGAGGCGCTCCCCTACATCATGGGTGCCAACATCACCACGCTCGCCGACACGTTGGTGGTGGCGATGCTGCAGCACACGCCGGTCGCCGCCCGCATCGTCCTGGCCGAGGCGATCGGCGTGACCATCGTGTCGCTCTTCATCCTCGCCTTCATCTACGGACCCGTGAAGCGCGGGGTGATCGGTTTCGATGACTGGCTCGTAGCGAAGAACGTCCGGCTCGCGGGTTTCGTGGCGATCCTCTTCATCATCCCGATCGCCTTGCTTCTATCCGGTCTGGCGTTCAGCACAGCCTGATCTTCGCGTCTCAGACCCTCTATCCGGAATCTCCCCCAAGGAGACGCTGATACCGAAGCAGCACGACCCCGCTGCCGAAGGCGCGGGTCTCGGCGAGCCGGAGGTCGACCTTGACGTCCGATGGCTCGAACAGTCGGTTGCCGTGGCCGATGAGCACGGGGTGCACGTAGAGCCTGTACTCGTCGATCAGGTCGAACTCCATGAAGGCCGCCGCGAGGGCGGCCCCGCCGAGCGCGAGGTCTCCACCGGGTTGAGCCTTCAGTTGCGTGACCTCCGTGGGGACGACGTCGCGGACCACGGTGGTGTTCCACTCGGCGTGATCCAGCGTGGTCGAGTAGCAGATCTTGGGCATGTCACGCCAGATCCTCGCGAACTCGATCATCGGTTCTGTGCTCGCGGGATCTTCGTCGGCCGTCGGCCAGAACCCGGCCATCAGCTCATAGGTGACGCGACCGTTGAGGAACCCACCCATGGCGCCGAGCACCTCGTTGAAGTGACGGTGGAGCTCGTCGTCGACCAGCTGCCAATCGAGCTCATGGTTCGGTCCCTCGAAGAAGCCATCGAGCGAGACCGACAGCATCAAGACGATCTCCCGCATCGCGAGAACGCTATCGTGCGACTCGGAAGCCCAGGAGGCCCCAGGTCGTCAACGGGTCACATCAAGACTTCCCACAGACCCATGACGTTGCCTTCGCTGTCCTTGAAGTACGCGAAGGCGCCCATGTTAGGGATGGGCGTCCGAGGCGTGATCGTGCTGCCGCCACCGGCCTCGATCTTCTTCAGGGAGTCGTCGATCGAGTCCACCCCGATCGTGATCACCGGAACGGGAAGTTTCGACGTGCGATCCATCAGGCCGCCGTTGATCGCGCCCGTCTCCTTCGGCTGCATCTTCTCGTCGGTCGCGACCGTGCCGGCCATCGTGTAGACGCTGCCGCCACCCATGTCGGCGTCCTGCAGGTCCCATTCGAAGACCGAGGCGTAGAACTCCTTCGCTCGCCCCCGGTCGTCCACGGGGATCTCGAAGTGCACCACCTTGTCCATGCCGTTTCCTCCCTTCCAATCGGTCAGCGGGTTTCGCTGATCGCCTTCTCGAACACGGGGATCGCCCGTTCGACCATGTCGTCCGTCGCGGTGATCGAGAGCCGGAAGTACCCCGGCATCTCGAACATGTCGCCCGACATCCCCAAGACCTTGTCCTGCGCCAGCCGCCGGACGAAGGCGCTTTCGTCATCGATCGGCGAGCGCACGAGGAGGTAGAACGTCCCCTCCGGCGTATGGACCTGATAGCCGGCCGCGCGCAGCGCCTCGAGCAGCCGATCCCGGCGCAGCTGGAGCTTGTCCATATCGACGGTGATGTGCAGCAGATCCGGCAAGGCGTACTGCATCACGGCATCCGGCGCCATGTTGGACGTCGAGAAGCTGGCGGACATCGCGCCCTTGCGGAGCGCCTCACGGTCGGGCATCGTTGGCGGCATCGCCAGGAACCCGAGACGCTGGGCGGGGGCCAGCGCGCTCTTGCTGAAGGTGTGCACCACGAGCGTGCGCGCGTAGTGGCGCGCCGGCGAGCGCATCACGTTTCCATCGAACAGGATCTTGCTGTACGCCTCGTCGGACAGGAGGTACGCCGGTCGTGCGGACCTGTCCGAGTGCCGCTGCAGGAGCGCAGCAAGCAGCGCGAGCGTGTCGTCCGGATAGATCCGCCCGGTCGGGTTGTTCGGCGTGTTGATCAGGACCATCCGGGTGCGCGGCGTGAGCGCACCCTCGATCGCGCCCACGTCCAGGTCCCAGGTCGTCTCGTTCGCGCGCACCCGCACGGGCGTCGCACCCGCGCCCAGGATCAGCGCCTCGTAGAAGAACCAGGGCGGGCTCACGAATATGACCTCGTCACCGGGATCGAGCACGGTGGCCATCGCGAGCGCCATCGCACCGTGCGCCCCGCGCGTGAGGAGGATGTCGTTGGGTTCGAAAGCGATGCCGAGCTCGTCGCTGAGCGCGGCGGCGGCCGCTTCCGCGGCCCGAGGATCCGGCATCCCGTACGCGAACCACCGACGGTCTTGGGGCTCGAGCCATTTCTGAAGCGTCTCGACGTAGCCGGGCAATGCCGGGACCTCCGGATTGCCTGCGAGGAAGTCGCAGGCGTCGGGATCGCCCATGAGCGGAGCGGATCCCAT
>VAYF01000364.1:0-1335 GCA_005883885.1 Actinomycetota bacterium
ACTCGCTCGAGCAGGTCGAGGTCATGATCGAGGAGTCACTGGAGCCCGACCCGACATGAGCGAGCACCGAAGCGAAGCGGAGGAGCGCAGCTCCAGCAAGCAGAGCGAGCCGACGGGGAGCGGACCGGAGGACAGAGCCTCGGACGCGCTGGCCGAGCGCGCGGGGCGGTGGACGGCGGCCCGCTTCACGCGCCGGTCCCTGTTCGGCCGCGTCGGCCGCGCCGCCGTGATGCTGGCGGGCGGCCCGGCGATCGCCACCCTTCTCGCCGACCCGGCATCGGCGCGCGTCTGCGGCCAGTCGGGCGTGTCGCCCAAGTGCTCGACCTACGACTGCGCCGACGGTCAGTGGGGCTACTGCTGGTATTCGGTCGGCTGCTGCGCCGACGGCGCGTTGAAGAAGATCTGCGACTGTTGCGTGGCCGGCTACCCGAACGTGCACGGCTACTGCCCGCCCGGCGCCAACGTGAAGTGCATCGTCGAGAGCTGCGGCAACGACCCGCGTGTCCAGAGCGTGGCGGTGACGCGGCTGCCCGGAGGCGACCCCACCGCAACGGCCACCGCCGTCCGAGCCGTCCGCTTCCCGCGCGGCAGCGGTGTGGTCGTCCTCGCCGACGCGGGGTCCAACCTCGCGACCGCGGTGGCCATGCCAGTGGGTGCCGTGGTCGCGGGACCGGTCCTGGTCGTGGCGCGCAACGACCTGGGGCCCGATACCGCGGCGGTGATCGAAGCGACCGGCGCCACCGCGGTCAAGATCGTGGACGCGTGGCTTCCGGCGACGGTTGACGATGACCTGCGGGCCCGCGGCTATGACGTCGAGCGAATCGGAGCAGCCGGCGACATCGAGACCTTCTCGCTCGAAGTGGCGCGGTGGATCCGCGGCGCGATCGGATCCGACCGCGCCGTGTGCATTACCGCGGAAGGCCAGTCCTCGGCGGCCGCACCGGTCGCGGCCGCGTTCGCGGCCGGGCGTGCCTGCCCGCTGCTCGTCGGCGTGGAAGCCGCGACCGCGGCCCACGACGACGCCGCCGCGAACGGGCTCGCGGTCGTCACGTACATGATCGGGCCCGAGGCGGCCGCGCGCGCCGGCGAGGTCCCGGGCAGCCGGTCCGTGTCAGGACCGTCACTTCCCGCCATCGCCGCCGCACTCGCGACCGTCGCCCGGACCACCGAGCAGGCGCGCACCGACGTGATCGCGCTCGCGTCACGCGCCGCGCCCGGGCTGCTGGCGCTGGCCGAGCTCAGGGTGCCGCTCGTGCTCCACGAGCCAACGGCGGTGGACGGTGCGCGCGAGTGGTTGTTCGCCGACCACCGCAGCCTCAGGACCGTCTACGTACT
>VAYF01000364.1:1474-3132 GCA_005883885.1 Actinomycetota bacterium
GGCCGCCATCGAAGATGGTGGCCGTATGACCGCGCCTGTCGCGCTGGTGGCCGCAGCCACGGTGGGCGCCGCGGTGCGGTCGCTGTGGTCGCCCTGAGGCCTGTCGGTCACCGAGACGGTGACGCCCTCGGTCGAGGGCGCCGAGCGGGTGAAGGTGGGTGTCCTCCTTGCGGGCGCGGCTTCGGCGACCGGCGCGCTGGCCGGCTTCGTCGCCGGGACGGCGTGGGCGATCGCCCACCTGCCCCGGCTCCCGGCGGTGGCGTTGGCCGCCCTCGTCGCGGTGGCCGCCGGCGCAGACATCGTCCACCGTCGAGGGTGGGGGCCACCGCCGCCCTCGGTGCGCCGCCAGGTGCCCCGCGAGTGGTCGCGTCTCTTCTCACCGCGCACGGTCGCCGCGCTCTACGGCGCCCGGCTGGGCGTCGGGCCGCTCACCATCCTCGTCACCTGGCTCTGGTGGGCGGCGATCGTGGGGGCAGCCTCGCTCGGGCCGTGGCCGGCGACCCTCGCCGGCGCCGGCTTCGGGCTCGCCCGCGCCGGCGTCGGCCTCGCCGTCGCGCCCCGGCTCCCGGCGGAGGCCGCGCCGCGAGTGGCCTCGCTCCGGCGGCGCGAGCCGCTCGCCTTCGCGCTCCTGACGGGCGCCATCGTGCTCGGCTGCGCCGTCCTCGCTTAGCCCCGACCGTGCCCATCGTGGCGCTCCGGCCACTGTGCGTGGTTTGAGCCGGTTCGTCAGGGGGGAGATAGGGCACGGCGGCGACAGCTCGCGGCCGCCACCGAGCTGGGGAGGCCCGATGATCGAACGAACCGGCAGCCGTCGACGGCTCCGGAGCTGGCTGAGCGGCTCCGCCGTCGTCGTGGCTGCACTGCTGACGGGCTTGGCGGGCAGTGCCTTCGCCAACGCGCCCAACCCTGCTTCCGCCACGCAGGCGACCACGACGACCAACAGCAACGGCACCGTCCTGGTCAAGATCAGCGGCACGTGGGACTGGGGCAACGTGACGACCCAGCCCGACGAGAAGACCAGCCCGCAGCAGGACTGCACGCAGCGCTACGGGGTGGGCTGGGCGGTCGACTGGCAGGATCCCACCGTCGCGCCGTGGAACAACGCCGACACGCTGAAGCAGTTCACGATCACCAAGAACGGTGCCAGCTTCGCGGCGGGCGCGAACTACGACGGCTTCCAGGTCGGTATCTGCCAGCAGAAGGACGCCGACGGCTTCCCGACAGGCCCGTGGTCAGCCGAGCACACGTACGCCAACGCGTCGTCGGTGCCGAAGACGCTGTGCGTCAACTTCTACGACCCCCACGGCAAGGAAGGCGAGCCGGCTGGAGGCGTCGGATGGCCCGAGGTCAACAACATCTCGCCCGACAAGCGAAACAGCAACTTCATCGCCGCCGGGCCGCGCCACGACGGTGACAACTCGATCGAAACCAACAGCTACAACCCCGCCGAGGGCGGAAACTGCGCAACGCCACATCCCGCGGAGGTGCACGCGGCGGCGCCCGCGCCGCAACCGGCGCCTGCGCCCACGCGCGTGCTCGGCACGTCGGTCGCTCGGAGCCCCGTCGCCCAGCCGGTGCGGGCCGCGCGGCTGACGTTCACCGGGTAGCGGGCCCGCCATCGGAGGCTCGACTCGCCCGGCGGCGAGGACCATGCCACG
>VAYF01000050.1 GCA_005883885.1 Actinomycetota bacterium
CCAACGACAGGCCCGTGCATTCACGCATCAGGTACATCCCGATATGGCGGGCTTGGGTGAGCGGGCGTGAGCGGGACTTCGATACGAGGTCTCCGGTGGAAAGGGAGAAGTACTCGGCGGTCTGCTCCATGATCAGCTGCGGGGGGATCTCGTGGTCCGTCTGCGGGATCAGGTCCTGCAGGGCGCGTTCGGCCAGCTCCTGGTCGATCCGTTGCGCGGTGAGCTCGGACCAGGCGACGACCCTGACAAGAGCTCCCTCCAGCTCGCGGACCGACTGATCGAACTTCGAGGCGACGAACTCGATCACGTCGTGCGGGATCGTCAGGCGCTCACGTTCCGCCTTGAGCTGGAGGATCGCGATCCTCGTCTCGAGGTCGGGCGGCTGCACGTCGACACAGAGGCCCCAGCGGAACCGGCTCACGAGGCGCTCTTCCAAACCGGACAGCTCGTGCGGCGGTCGATCTGATGCGATCGCGATCTGTCGCCCGCTGCCGTGGAGATGGTTGAACGTGTGGAAGAACTCCGTCTGCGTTTCCTCGCGCTTGGCGAGGAACTGGATGTCGTCGACCAGCAAGACGTCCACCTCGCGGTAGCGATGGCGGAACTGATCCCCCTGGCGTTCACGGACGGCCTTGATGAACTCCGTGACGAAGCGCTCGGAGGTCACGTACTTCACGCGGATCCCCGGGTTGACGCGGTACATGTGATGACCGACGGCGATCAACAGGTGGGTCTTGCCCAGACCGACACCGCCGTAGATGAACAAGGGGTTGTACGCGGTCGATGGCGGCGCTTCGGCGACGGCCATCGCCGCCGCATGCGCGAATCGGTTGCTCGGCCCCGGCACGAACGCTTCGAACGTGTAGTTCGGGAACGGCAGGCCGGGGGCACCGAGCGAGATCGCCGCAGCGCGGCGGCGGACGGCTTCGCTCGATTCCCCGATCGGTGTGCGCGTCGGCGTTGCGGGTACGTCGACGATGGTCTCAGCGAGCGGATGACGGATCCCCTCTTCGACCTCGAACTCGATCTTGACCGGACCTCCGTACGAGGCCGCGACCGCTTCCTCGATCAACGTGAGATGGTTGTGCTGCAAGCGCTCACGCACGAGCGGGCTCGGAACGGCAAGGGTGAGGACATCGTCGACAAGGCCGGCGGGCCGCACGTCGGAGAACCACATCACGAGCGTCGTATCAGGGAGCTCGGCTCGCGCGCGGGCCAACACGCTCGACCACGCCTCGAGCGCCGCATGCTCCGGGTAGGCCGTCACCATGCCTATTCCACAGGACCTTTCCACAGCGGTGGAAAACCCAACGGAGGGGTCCTCCGATAACGGAGACGCGGCCCGGTCGCGCGCCCCGGGGGGAAGGCGGGCTGGAAGATAGCACGGTGGTTTTCCACACCGCACGCGCACCGGGGGGTCTTGACGTTCTTTCTGTTGTCAAGAGGCTTGGCCAGCGAGGATGGGCCCCCCGTATACTCTCGGCTCTGCCGGCGGGAGCCGGTCCCGATCGAGCGAGGATCGACACGGATGGCCAAAGGCAAGCGGACGTATCAGCCGAACAACCGTCACCGGGCGAAGGTGCATGGTTTCCGGCACCGGATGCGGACCCGGGCCGGTCGCGCGATCCTGGCCGCTCGCCGCCGCAAAGGGCGCGCGCGGGTCACCGTCTGACCTGCGCGAACGAGGGCCAGGTGCGATCGCGCGACGTGCAGCGCGTCTTCGATGAGGGCCATCCGGTTCACGGGAGTCGGGTGGTAGTGTTTCTCGCGCCCGGTACCGGGGCAGTGGCGTGCGTCGCCGGTCGCAAGGTCGGCAACGCGGTCACGCGGAACCGAGCTCGGCGCATCCTTCGAGCGGCGTGGTTGGAGGTCGCCCCGAGGATCGGGAACGGACACGACGCCGTCCTCGTGGCCCGAGAGGCCATCCGGGGGGCCAAGACGCAGGACCTGGTGGCCGAGATGAGGCAGCTCCTTCACGGGGAGATCACGCACCTATGAACGCCGTCCGACGCGGTCTGTACGGCGCCCGAGCCCCGGTCCGCGCCCTCCTCATCGGCTGCATCAAGGTGTATCGAGGGAGCCTTTCAGGTTGGCTTGGTGGCCAGTGCCGCTTCTATCCGAGTTGTAGCCGGTACGCCGAGGACGCCATCAGGGTGCACGGCGCCGTCCGTGGCTCGGGGATGGCCGTATGGAGACTGCTGCGGTGCAACCCATTCGGTAACTTCGGGGTTGATCTCGTCGAGGGCGCTCCCGTGACGCAGGAAGTGTATGACGATGTCTCACACGAGGCATCTGACCAGAAGGCCCGGGTGTAGGGCTTGGTCGCCAACGCTCTATGGCAAGGGCTCCTGAACGCTCTGGGCTGGGTCCTGGCCTGGATCTACCACATCGTCCCGAACTACGGCATCGCGATCGTTCTCCTGACGCTCGCGATCCGGCTCCTCTTGCTCCCCCTGGGGATCAAACAGATCAAGAGCATGCAGCACATGCAGGCGCTCCAGCCGAAGCTGAAGGAGCTTCAGAAGAAATACAAGAACAACCGTCAGAAGCAGCAGGAAGAGCAGATGAAGCTGTACAAGGAGGCCGGGGTGAACCCGCTCGGAGGCTGCCTCCCGATGCTCCTCACCCTGCCCTTCCTGTTCGCGATGTACGCGGTCATACGGCCTCCGACGTTGACCCCTTCCCAGGATCCGCTCCACAAGAACGCCTTCGTCGTCGCGAACAACCACCTTCCGCAGGACAGCGCTCTCTTCCAGAACGTGCTGACCCATCAGAACACGGACTTCCTGTTCCTGAACCTGCAATGCAACCTCGTGGGGGCCGGCACCCAGGTGCCTATCAAGTACAAGGACCCAGCCGATGGGCAGGTCAAGCAACTGCCAGGACAGGGCAACGCGACGCAGCCAGCGCCGGCCACGATCCTGGGGAAGGATGGCGCCGCCCTTCCGTTCACCGCCCAAACGCAGGGTGCAGTGGACTGCGGCCACAAGCGGTTCCCGGATATGATCCCTTACGTCCTCCTGCTCGCCGTCATGGTCGGGTCCACGTTCTTCCAGACATGGCAGATGCAACGTGCCAGCCCGAAGGACTCGCAGTCGTCTCAGCAGCAGGCCATCACCCGCGTGATGCCGCTGATGTTCGCCTTCTTCGGGCTGCAGTTCCCTGCCGGGCTCGTCCTCTATTGGACCGTCTCGAACGGCCTCCAGGTCGCGCAGCAGACGTATCTGCTCCGCGCCGGGCACATCGGCCCCGAGGCGCTGGAGCGTCGCATGGCCGAGCAGAACGCGAAGGCGGCCAACCCGACGCCGAGGCGCGGGGTGATGAGCTGGATGACCGAGCGAGCACAAGCGATACAGAACCAGAGGGGTCAGCCGTCGAAACCAAGGGCCGACGGGGGTGGCTCGGTGCCCCAAGGGAAGAAGCGACCTAACCCGGGCCCGAGGAAGCCGCCGAGCAGCGGGTCGGCGCGCGGCGGGAAACCCGCCGCTGGCGACCCGGGCCGCCGTAAGAAGGCCGCGCCACCAGGGAACCAGCTGAGGCGCAACCCGAAGGCGGAGCCACCGGAGGATGACGGATGAACGGCGACAGGCCGGACGAAGTCGATCTCGAGGAACAGGCCGATGCGGTCGCGGACTTCGTCGAAGAGCTCCTGGGCCAGATGAACATCGACGCCATCGCGGAGCCGGCTCAACAGGGTGACCGGTTCTATGTCGACGTCCTCGAAGCCCCCCCAGAGGACTTGGCGCTGTTGATCGGCAAGAACGGCCAGACCCTTGATGCGATCCAGGAGCTCGCGCGCAACGTCGTTGGACGGCGGCTCGACGAGCGGATCCGGGTCCTCGTAGACGTGGAGGACTACAGGAAGCGAAGGGCTTCCCGGCTGGAGGAACGTGCGCGTGAGGCGGCCGAGCGGGCGTTAGCCACTGGTCAAGAGGAGGAGCTCGAGCCCATGGATGCCCTTGAGCGCAAGATCGTCCACGACGCCGTGGCGAGCATCGAAGGCGTTCAGAGCGGATCACGCGGTGAGGATCCGAACAGGTTCGTGGTGATCAGCCCCGACGATTGAGGGCCCTTTTCCGCCTCGTGCCCGCGGGGGATGTTTCACGTGAAACATGAGGCTTGGGGTCGGTGGACTGACCTGCTGGGCATCGAGATCGACGCCGCAACGGCTGAGCGATTGGACGCATACGAGCGGCTCCTCCTCGAGAAGGCGATCCCCCTCGGGATGATCGGAGGGGCCGATCGAGAGCGGCTCCGCGAGCGTCACGTCGTCGACTCGCTGCGCGCTCTACCGCTGCTCGGTACAGCGCCCATGCAGGAGGTAGTTGACCTCGGTTCCGGCGCGGGCCTCCCGGGGATCCCCCTCGCGATCGCGCGCCCCGACCTTTCTTTCTGCCTCACGGAGCTCCGCCGCCGCCGTGTCTCCTTCATCGAGCTTGCCCTCGACAACCTGCAACTGCGCAACGTGCGGATCTTCGCAGGGAAGGTCGAAGACCTGACGGGCCCATTCGATGTATGCCTGTCCCGAGCGTTCGCCGAGCCTGCTCGCGCGTGGGCCGTCGCCGAGTCGCTGCTGTCTCAAGGGGGGAAGCTCCTGTTCTGGGCAGGTCGGAGCTTCGATGTAACCTCGGGAACGCCTGGAGGGGCGCGCATCTCGGTTTCTACCGCTCCCGAGCTTGCGGATGCCGGGCCTGTGGTTATCATGACCCGGCAGTGAGTAAGCCTTCTCCCGGTGCTACTTCGTCGTCCCCTCGTTCTGACAAGGGCACCCACCCACCTGCCGCGAACAAGGACCGAGGAGGGAAGAAGCGAGCGCCGAGCCCTCCCGCAGAGCCGGGCCTGGCCAGGATCGTCGCCATCGCGAACCAGAAGGGTGGCGTTGGCAAGTCAACCACGGCGGTCAGTCTCGGAGCGGCTCTCGCCGAGCTCGGCTACCGGATCTTGGTCGTCGACCTGGACCCGCAGGGCAACGCGTCGACCGGCATGGGGATCCGTCACGAGGCGCGCGGTGTCACCGTGTATGACGTCGTCCTGTCGGAGGCGCCGGTCGAGAGCGCCATCGTCCCGACCTCCGTGAAGTATCTGGACGCGGTCCCCTCCACGATCGATCTGGCGGGAGCGGAGATCGAGCTTGTCAGCCAGTTCTCCCGGGAAGCGCGCCTCAAGAAGGCGCTCGCCCCCGTCGGTGAAGGCCGCTACGACTTCATCTTCCTCGACTGCCCGCCCTCGCTCGGCCTCTTGACGATCAACGCCCTGACCGCCGCCGAGGAGCTGATCGTGCCGATCCAGTGCGAGTACTACGCGCTCGAGGGACTGGGGCAGCTCCTTCGGAACGTCAACCTGGTCCAGCAGAACATCAATCCGGAGCTAAGGCTGACCGGCATCGTGATGACGATGTTCGATCCGCGGACCAAGTTGTCGGAACAGGTGGTCGAGGAGGTTCGCCGCTTCTTCGGCGAGGTCGTGTACGACGTCGTCATCCCGCGCACGGTTCGACTCTCCGAGGCCCCTGGCTTCGGCCAGCCCATCACGGTCTACGATCCCCGATCGAAGGGGGCCGAGTGCTATCGGGAGCTGGCCCAGGAGGTCGCCGCGCGGCCTCGCCCGGAGAGCCCGATGCCGGTGTTCGACGACCTGCCTTCGGTGGTGGTCCAGCCCCCTTCGACGGAACCCGCCGGAGCGCGGGACAACGAGCTCTTGCCGGCTGACCAGCTGATCGCAGCGGGTGTGCCCAGCGCGGAGCCTGGGGCCGACTCGGACGCCGAGTCCTACCTCGCCCGGCCCGAGGACGCCGAGTCCGACCTCACCGAGTCCGACGACTCCGAGGCGTCGGCTCCTCAGATGGGAACGGCTGCCGAGCAGGGATCGGCGGCCGGGCCCGATCCCGAGCTGGCGGTTGCTCCCGTTGCCGACCCGCTTCCGGCTCCGCCGGCGCCTGCGCTCGGCGAACTCGACCCCCAGCCGGGAGCACCGGATGAGGTCGAGTGGACCGAAGCG
>VAYF01000001.1 GCA_005883885.1 Actinomycetota bacterium
GAGGCGATCGAACGAACGTCGACCGAAGAACGCCGGATCCGCGACACGATCCTTTCGTCGATGCGCGAAGGGGTGCTGCTGGTCGACCGGGACGGCCGTTGCATCTTCGCGAACGATGCGCTCATCACGCACCTGGGAGGGCCACCTGCCTCCCTCGACGAGCTCTTCCCCACGGAGATCCGGCGCGCCGCTCGGCGTGCTGGCTACACGGGCGCACCGAACGCCGTCGAGGTCGAGACCGGAGTGCCTTCGCGCTGGCTCCGCGCCAGCTCCCAGCCGATCGACGACGGAGGATCGGTCCTGGTGGTCGTCCGCGATGTGACGGAGGCACGGCGGCTGGACGCGGTGCGACGAGACTTCGTGGCGAACGCATCGCACGAGCTCAAGACGCCCGCGGCGTCGATCCGGGCCGCGGCGGAGACCCTGCTCAACGGCGCGCTCGAGGACCCGCCTGCCGCGCTCCGGTTCACCGAGCAGCTGCAACGCGACGCGATGCGGCTGTCACGCATCGTGTCCGACCTACTCGACCTGTCCCGCCTCGAGGGCGGGAGCGATCTGGTTGAACACGTGCGTCTGGACGTGATCGTGGCCGACGAGGTCGAGCGACTCGGTGATCGCGCGTCGGAGGTTGGGGTCGCGATCGAGCTGCAGGCCGACGGCGTGCCCTCGGTTCCGGGCTCGGCCCGTGACCTAGCGCTCCTCGTGCGCAATCTTATCGACAACGCGGTTCGCTACACGCCGCCGGGCGGTCGCGTGGACGTCTCGGTCTCCGCCGAGGACGGGAAGGTCATCCTCGAGGTCAGGGACACCGGGATGGGCATCCCGCAACGGGATCTCCCCCGCGTCTTCGAACGGTTCTACCGCGTCGACCGCGCGCGGTCGCGAGAGACCGGCGGCACCGGTCTCGGGCTCGCCATCGTCCGCCACGTCGCGGAGAACCACGGTGGTGAGGTCACGGTTCAGAGCGAGCTGTCGGCCGGGTCGACCTTCGCCGTCCGGCTACCGGTCGCCGACCCGCCGCGGGGCGTCGCCCCCTAGGCTGACACACCTGATGGCCACCCTCTTCCTGATCCGGCATGCCCTGACCGCTCAGACCGGCCGGATCCTCTACGGCCGGACCCCGGGCATCGACCTGGACGACCGCGGGCGAGCCCAGGCCGAGCGGCTCGCCGAGCGGTTCGCCTCGGTGCGGCTGACCGCGATCTACTCGAGCCCGCTCGATCGGTGCACCCAGACCGTTGAGCCGCTCGCGGCTGCCAAGCGGTTGCGCGTCTCGCTCGCCCCCGACCTGGTCGAGATGGACACGGGATCGTGGACCGGACGGACGCTCCCGCAGGTGCGCCGGACCAAGCTCTGGCGGGTCGTCCAGACGGAGCCCTCACGGTTCCGGTTCCCCGGCGGCGAGGGTTTCGTCGAGGCCGAGACGCGAGCGGTCGCCGCGGTCGACCGGATCGCTCGGAAGCATCCTCGCGGACGGGTCGCAGTCGCCTCGCACGGGGACATCGTCCGGATCGTGCTCGCCCACCTGTTGGGGACGCCGCTTGACGACTTCCAGCGGATCGTGGTCGACACGGCGTCCGTTTCCGTGGTCGTGATCGACGGCAGCCAACGCCGGGTCGTCCTCGCGAACGACACCGGCGGGCTCGAGCGGTTCGAGGAACCGGCCGTCGCCCCGTGGGAGGCGGCGGCCGACGGCGGGCGTCGCCGCCGGGGGAAGCTGCGAGGATAACCATCGTGGAGCTCGGAGCCGTGGATCGGATCACCGCGGATGCGGTCGGCGAGCCGGGGATGCGGACCTTCTACCTGCAGGCCCGCGCCGGCGACGAGCTCGTCACCGTGGTCGTCGAGAAAGAGCAGGTCGTGCTCCTCTCGCAATCCGTCCTCGAGCTGCTCGCCGAGGTGCCGCTCGAGACCGGACCGCTGGATGAGACCGAGCTCGCGCTGGAGGAGCCCGTCGATCCCCTGTTCCATGCCGGGCGGCTCTCGATCGGCTACGACCCGGACGGCGACCGGTTCCTGCTGGAGGTGACCGAGTTCGAGCCCGACGACGAGGACGAGGCTGAGGACGAGGACGAGGGGTCGGCGCTCGTCGACGAGGACCCCCTCGGGGTCGCCCTGGGAGACGAGCCGGAGACGATCCGCCTGTGGGCCAGCCGCGAGCAGATGCTCGCGCTGTCGCGACACGGGGCCGAGGTGGCCGAGCGGGGCCGTCCGACCTGCCGGTTCTGCGGCAACCCGATCGACCCGGAGGGCCACGTGTGTCCGGCAACGAACGGGCACCGCGCACCCCGCGGGTGATCCCGCACGCGCTCGCGGAGGGCGAGATCGAGGTCCTCGGGCTGATGCCGGACTCGTCCAACGACACCCTGCTCGTGCGCTGTCACGTCGACGGCGAAGAGTGTTTCGCGATCTACAAGCCCGAGCGCGGGGAGACGCCGCTCTGGGACTTCCCCGAGGGGACGCTCCACCGTCGCGAGGTTGCCGCCTACGTCGTCGCCGATGCCCTCGGGTGGCCGAACGTCCCCCCGACGGTGCTCCGCGACGGGCCCGAGGGCCCCGGATCGCTGCAGCTGTTCGTTCGGTTCGATGCGAACCAGCACTACTTCACCCTCGGGCGGGAGCGGGCGGACGACTTCCGGCGGGTCGCCCTGTTCGACGTGGTCATCAACAACGCGGACCGCAAGGCCGGGCACTGCTTGCTGGGCGACGACGGGAAGATCTGGCTGATCGACCACGGCGTGAGCTTCGCGGACGAGCCGAAGCTGCGAACGGTGATCTGGGAATTCGTGGACGAGCCGATCCCGGACCAGCTCTGCGCCGACCTGAGGGGGCTCGGGACCGCGCTCGAGCCGGGGGGTGGCACCCGCGCGGAGCTCCGGAAGCTGCTGACCGAACCCGAGGTGGCGGCGACGGCCGGCCGGCTGGGCCGGTTGCTCGCGCTCGGACGGTTCCCGGAGCCCGAGCCGGGCGTCCGACCGTTCCCATGGCCTCCGATCTGAGCCTCGGGTTCACGTCGGTCCCCACGCCGCTCGGCGAGCTCACGATCGTCGCCACGGACGTGGGGATCGTCGCGTCCGGGTTCCCGGCCGACCGCGGATCGTTCCTGGCGCACGTCGAGGAGCGCCTGGGGGGGCGGGCAGCGCGCGCGGAGCGCGCGCTGGCCGCCGCCCGGGAGGACGCCCGCGCGTACTTCGCGCGGAGCGACCGGGCGTTCGGGGTGCCGGCGGACCTTCGGTCCGCCGGCACCCCGTTCACGCGGGCGGTCTACGAGGCGACGATCGGGGTCCCCTACGGCGAGCTCCGCACGTACGGCGACGTCGCGGCGGCCGCCGGCCGGCCGCGCGCGTGGCGCGCGGCCGGCCACGCCCTCCGCGTCTGCCCCATCGAGCTGTGGATCCCCTGCCATCGGGTGGTTCCGGCAGGACCGGGGTTCGGCACCTACGGCGGACATCCGGAGCGCCGCGAGTTCCTCCTGCGGCTCGAAGGTGCGATCTGACGAACCCGGACGTTCTCCGCCGCGTACGAGAACATGTGGCCATGGCTCGGCTGACCGTCGTGCTCCTCGCGGGCGCGATCGCACTCACGGCGTGCTCGTCCGGAGGGACCACGTCTGCCGTGAGCGGCGGCAGCTACTCGGCCGAGGTCGGCAGCACGGATCTGTACGCCAAGGCGCCGCAGCGGTTCCAGATCGGCGTGTTCCGTTCGTCCGACCAGGGCGTCCAGCTGCTCACGTCGGGCGCGATCGACATCCAGCTGACCCCGTTCCAGGGCGGCCCGGGAACACCACTGCAGGGCAAGGCGCACTACGTGGGCGCCCCCGGGACCGGTGCGGACACCGGCACCCCCGAGCTCACCGATCCGAGCACGGCTCGCGGCGTCTACGAGTTCGACGGGACGTTCGACACCCCCGGGGTCTGGCAGGCCAATGTCGGGTTCCAGGTCGAGGGCGAACCCGTGTCGCTCTCGACGGAGTTCCAGGTATCCGACAAACCGGAACTTCCCGCGCCGGGACAGCAGGCGTTCCGGACCAAAAATCTTACGGTGAGGTCCCATGTGAACCCCCGATCGGTCGATTCGCGCGCGCAAGGCGGTGCCAGCATCCCCGACCGAGACCTCCACACGGACACGATCGCCGGGGCCATCGCCGCGCATCGCGCCGCGCTCGTCCTCTTCGCGACGCCCGTCTACTGCAGGAGCCAGTTCTGTGGCCCGTCGGTCGATTCGCTCCAGCAGATGGCGACGACGGGACCGCGCAACGTCGACTACATCCATATCGAGATCTTCAAGAACTTCGAGAAGAAGCAGGTCAATGCGGCCGCGCGACAGTGGGTGATCCGTCCGGACGCGGCAAGCGACCCTTGGTTGTTCCTGATCGCTCCGAACGGCACGATCGCCGACCGGTGGGGACCGCTGTTCGACCCGAGCCAGGTCATGACCGAGCTCCGTCGCGTCGCCGGCTGACACACGGCTTCGGCTCCCTGGCCCTCATCCGCTGCTACGGTGCTCGCGCGATGTCCGCCCAGGACCACGAGCACTTCGGGCCGGCAGACGCGGCCCTGATGGCGACCCGGGCCGGGACGCGCGCCACGTGGCTGTCCCTCGGGGGGCTCGCGGTCACGGCCGCGATCCAGCTCGTCGTGGCGATGCTGTCGGGGTCCGTGGCGCTGCTCGCCGACACGATCCACAACCTCACGGATGCGCTGACGGCGATCCCGCTGCTGATCGCGTTCCGGCTCGCGCGCAAGCCCCCCAGCCGGCGCTACCCGTACGGCTATCACCGGGCGGAAGATGTCGCGGGGCTCGTGATCGTCGCGTTCATCCTTGTCTCGGCCGTCGTGGCTGGCATCGAGGCGATCCAGCGGCTGATCCACCCGCAGGGCCTGACGTCGCCCGGGTTGGTATTGGCCGCGGGGTTCGTGGGGTTCGCCGGCAACGAAGCCGTGGCGGCCTACCGCATCCGCGTCGGACGCCGGATCGGATCCGCGGCGCTCGTTGCCGACGGGCTGCACGCGCGGATCGACGGGCTCGCGTCGCTGGGGGTCGTCGTCGCGACGATCGGCGTCCTGCTCGGGTTCGACCGAGCCGATGCGCTCGTCGGGCTCGCGATCACGATCGCGATCCTCATCACGCTCTGGCGAGCCGCCCGCACGGTCCTGCACCGCGCGCTGGACGGCACCGATGAGAGCACCCTCGCCCTGATCGAGGCGGTCGCGGGCGCGGTCGACGGGGTCGAGCATGTTACGGACGCCCGGGCGCGCTGGAGCGGCCACCGGCTGCTCGCCGAGCTCAGCGTCGCGGTCCTGCCGACGCTCACGGTCCACCAGGGCCACGCGATCGCGGACGACGTCCACCATGCACTGCTCGATGAGGTCCCGCGGCTCGCCGACGTCATGGTCCACGTCGATCCGCACGACCACGACCCTCACGGCTGATCCACAGGGCGCATCCACGCCGCGCCCGTACGATTGCCGACGTGGACCCGACGCCCGTCCCGCCGCCACCACCGGTCATCGAGCACTGTTACCGGCACCCCGACGTGCAGACCGGCGTGCATTGCACCCGCTGCGGACGACCGATCTGCACCGATTGCATGTACCCGGCGCCGGTGGGGCATCAGTGTCCCGAGTGCGTGAGGGAGCAGCGGCAGGAGTTCCACCGTCCCGCTCAGCGGGTCGGCAGGGCCGGCCGAGGCCTCACGCTGACGAACCTGATCCTGCTCTCGTTGCTGGGGACCTACGTGGTCGAAGTAGCCGTGGGCGGCCCCGGCTCCCTGGTCGGTGGGCCCACGACCCCCGTACTGGTGCGCTTGGGCGCCAACGTCGGCTTGTTCCAGTCCCAAGGCGAGATCGTCGGCGTGGCGACCGGCGAGTGGTGGCGGCTGTTCTCGGCGATGTTCCTGCACGCGGGGCTGCTCCACATCGCGTTCAACGGCTACGCC
>VAYF01000002.1 GCA_005883885.1 Actinomycetota bacterium
CGTCACGTCCTCGCGGGAGGGCAGCTCGTACATCACGTTGAGCAGGACCTCCTCCATGATCGCCCGGAGCCCGCGGGCACCCGTCCCGCGCTGGATCGCTTGCTCGGCGATCGCCCGCATCGCGTCATCCGTGAACTCGAGCTCCACTCCGTCGAACTCGAAGAACTTCATGTACTGACGCACGAGCGCGTTCTTCGGCTTGGTCAAGATGTCGACGAGCGCGTCCTCATCGAGGTTGTTGACGTGCGTCAACACGGGCAGG
The DNA here is from genome assembly GCA_005883885.1 of Actinomycetota bacterium. GTDB lineage: Bacteria > Actinomycetota > UBA4738 > UBA4738 > HRBIN12 > AC-51. The sequence continues at coordinate 263 of VAYF01000002.1, forward strand.
CGCCCGACGAACTCGGGGATCAACCCGTACTTCAACAGGTCTTCGGGGAGCACCTGACCGAACAGCTCGCCCAGATCCTTGTCTTCACGCGACACGATCTCTGCCCCGAAACCGACGCCCTTGCGGCCGATCCGGCTCTCGATGATCTTGTCGAGCCCCGCGAACGCGCCGCCGCAGATGAACAGGATGTTCGTGGTGTCGATCTGGATGAACTCCTGGTGGGGGTGCTTGCGGCCCCCCTGTGGGGGGACGCTCGCCGTGGTTCCCTCCAGGATCTTGAGCAGGGCTTGCTGGACTCCCTCGCCGCTCACATCGCGCGTGATCGAGGGGTTCTCGGACTTGCGGGCGATCTTGTCGATCTCGTCGATGTAGATGATCCCGGTCTCGGCCTTCTTCACGTCGTAGTCGGCGGCCTGGATCAGCTTCAGCAGGATGTTCTCGACGTCCTCACCGACGTACCCGGCCTCGGTGAGCGCGGTGGCATCGGCGATCGCGAACGGGACGTTGAGCAGACGGGCCAGCGTCTGCGCGAGATACGTCTTGCCGCACCCGGTGGGGCCGAGGGTCAGGATGTTCGACTTCTGCAGCTCGACGTCCTGATCCTTCGCTCCGACCTGGATCCGCTTGTAGTGGTTGTACACGGCGACGGACAGGACCTTCTTCGCATGCTCCTGTCCGACCACGTACTCGTCGAGGAACGAGTAGATCTCCGCCGGCTTGGGGAGCTCGTCGAGCTTGAGCTCGGCGGTCTCGGAGAGCTCCTCCTCGATGATCTCGTTGCACAGATCGATGCACTCGTCGCAGATGTACACGCCGGGACCCGCGATCAGCTTCTTCACCTGCTTCTGGCTCTTCCCGCAGAACGAGCACTTCAGCAGGTCCGAGTCCCCGAACTTCGCCATCAGCTTCCCTCTCCGGAACGATCGACCGATCCCGTGAGCCCGATCGTGTCGCGGATATTACGCCCCGTTGGGGCTCGTTGCTGCTAACTCCGGCGTGATCCCTCGGCGAGTGATGATCTCGTCGAGGATGCCGTACTCGAGCGCCTCGTCGGCGGTGAGGATGAAGTCGCGATCGGTGTCCTTCTCGACCTTCTCGAGGGGCTGACCGGTGTGCTTCGCGATCAGGCTGTCGAGGAGCTTGCGGAGACGGATCATCTCTCGTGCCTGGATCTCGATGTCCACCGCCTGGCCCTGGGCTCCTCCGTGCGGCTGGTGAAGCAGGATGCGCGCGTTCGGCAGCGCGAACCGCTTCCCTTTCGAGCCGGCGAGCGCGAGCACCGCGGCCGCGGACGCCGCGAGGCCCATCACGATGGTGCTCACATCCGGCTTGATGTACTGCATCGTGTCGTAGATGGCGAGCAACGCGCTCACGTCGCCACCGGGCGAGTTGATGTACAGGTTGATGTCCTTGTCCGGATCCTCGGACTCCAGGTGGAGCAGCTGCGCCATGATGAGGTTCCCGACGGCGTCGTCGATCGGCGTCCCCAGGAAGACGATCCGGTCCTTCAGCAAGCGCGAGTAGATGTCGAACGAACGTTCCCCGCGGCTGGTCTGCTCGACCACCACGGGCACCAGGTAATCCTGCACGGGTTCCATCAGTCGGTCTCCTTCGCCTCTTCGGCTGGTTCCGCGGGCGTCGCGTTCACGGCCTCGGGGCTCTCGTCGGTGATATCGGCGTCTCGAACGAGGATGTCGAGCGCCTTGGTACGGATGATATCCCCGGCCAGCGTGACGATCTGGCCGGTCCGGTCGAGCTGCTTGGCCAGCTCCTTCGGGTCGCGGTCGTATGCCCGTGCGAGAGAGCCGATCTCGGCGCCCAGCTCCTCCGCCGTCACCTCGAGTCCCTCGGCTCGGGCAACGGCCTCGAGCACGAGATCGGCCTTGATCGCGCGGACGGCATGGTCCCTGCTGTCGTCGTGGAGCCGGCCGCGGTCCCACCCCTGCATCTCGAGCATCTGATCGAGCGTGAGCCCGTACCTGCCGGCGTTCTCCTCGGCGTGATGCACCCGGTGCGTGGTCTCGTCCTCGATCAGAGAGTCGGGGAGATCCACGTCGACGGTGTCCACCATGGCCTGGAGGACCCGGTCGCGGATCGCGCCTTCGACCTCCCGCTCCTTCACCTCACCGACCTTCTCTCGGAGGTCGGCACGGAGCGCGTCCATCGTGTCGAACTCCGACGCCGTCTTCGCGAAGGCGTCGTCCGTATCAGGAAGCTTCAGCGCCTTGACGTCTTTCACGAGCACCTGGAACGAGGCGAGGCCCGCGAGCTCGTCGCCGACCCGCTCGGCCTCGAGCGTGTCGTCGAACCGAAGGATGTCGCCCGGCTTCGTACCGCTCAGCTCGACGTCCAGGCGCGCCCCGAACTCCCCTGAGCCGATCGCGTAGAGGTAGTCCTCACGGGTGAGACGCTCGAGCTCGATGCCGTCCTTCGTGACGGTGATGTTCACGGTCACGAAGTCGCCGTCGAGCGCGGCGCGGTCGACGGGCTCGAGCTCGGCGAATTGACGACACAGTCGCTCGACCCACGAGTCGACCTCTTCGTCGGAGACCTCCGTGGACGGTCTCGTGGCGCGGACGCCCTTGTAGTCATCTTCGCTCAGCTCGAGCCGCGGGCGGACCTCGACGATCGCGGTGAAGATGAAGGGTTTGCCGGGCTCCAGCTGTTCGACATCGACCTCGGGGTCGCCGATCGGAGCAAGGTCCTCGTCGCTGACCGCTGTTCGGAAATACGTTGGCACGGAAGCGTTGACGAATTCCTCGAGGACCACGTCGTGGCCGACCTGCGCGTCGATGATGGGCTTGGGCGCCTTGCCGGGACGGAACCCGGGGATCTTCACCTCACGCGCGATCGCGCGGTAGGTCTTGTCGAGATCCTTGTCGAACTGGTCGGACGGCACCTCGATCGTGAGCTTCACGGTGTGCTCCGCGGTGCGTTCGACGGTCGTCTGCATGGCTGTGACCAAGGCTACCCGAGATCCCCGGTCACGACCGTTGTGACCTGCAGGTAGGCTGCGGCGCGTGTACGAGCACGAGCGGGCCTCGGCGATCGGATGGGCCGACCGTGCCGCCGAGATCGCGATGGGGTTGTTCCGCGGCGACGGTCTCGAGATCCGCCGCAAGGCGGACATGACCCTCGTGACGCAGGCCGATACGTCGGTCGAGCGGATGCTCCGCGAACAGATCGAGGCTGCCTTCCCCGAGGACGCGATCCTCGGTGAAGAGGAGGGAGGTACGCACGATCCGTCGGGGCGCGTGTGGATCGTGGACCCGATCGACGGCACGGCGAACTTCGCCCGCGGCGTGCAGGTGTGGGCGACGCTGATCGCCCTGCAGATCGACGGCGAGGGTGCCCTCGGTGTGGTCAACGCCCCCGCGCTGGGTGAGCGGTACGTCGCGGTCCGAGGCGAGGGGGCGACGATGAACGGCAGCCCGATCCACGTGAGCGACGTCGCGGAGGTCCAGGACGCGCACATGCTCTTCCAGGAGCTCGACACCCTGCTCGCAGGGGCCTATTCGGCTGCGACGCAGGCCCTGATCGCCGACTGCTGGCGCCCTCGGGGGTTCGGCGACTTCTGGGCGCACATGCTGGTGGCGCGAGGCTCGGCCGAGGCGATGCTGGAGCCCCGGCTGGCGACCTGGGACCTCGCGGCACCCCAGGTCGTGATCGCGGAAGCGGGCGGCCGGTGCACGACCTTCGAGGGCGGACCGCTCGGGCATGGGCGGAGCATGCTCGCGACCAACGGGCTCGTGCACGACGAGGTGCTGGCGCGGCTCGCTGGCCCGTGACCCCTCAGAGCGGGAACCACTCGCCCGCGTCCGCCGGGACGTTCGCCAGCACCGCGTTCGCTGCCGAGACATCCTGTACGCCGACACCGGTGAGATCGATCACGGTCAACTGATCGTCGTTCGTGCGCCCGGGCTCTTTCCCCGCGCAGATCCTGCCGACCTCGACCGCGCGATCCGCCAGCTCGGGTGCGTGTTGCAGCTCGCCCAGCCGGAGGCATTGCTCGAGCGCGTCGACCACGACCAGGTCGGCGGCTCGGAGCAGCTCGGGATCGAGCTCTTGCTTCCCAACGCCATCCGATCCAAGGGCCGTTACGTGCGCCCCCGGGCGCACGTGGTCGGCCATGAGGATCGGCTCCCGTGACGCCGTGCAGGTGATGATGACGTCGGCGGCGCGCGTGGCCTCCGCGACGGTGGCGGCGACGACGCCGCCGACGTCGGAGGCCGCGCGCGCCGCCCGCTCGGGGTCGCGCCCCCAGACCCGGATCTCGCGCGGCCCCGGCCGGACGACCCGCAGCGCTTCGACCTGCTTGCGCGCCTGAACGCCGGTGCCGATCACGGCCACGACGTCCACTCGCTCCGGCGCCAGCCACCGCGCAGCGACCCCGCCGGCCGCCCCCGTTCGCTGGTCCGTCACGAACCCACCGTCCAGCAAGAACGCGATGGGCGCGCCGGTCCGGGCATCGAAGACGATCACCAGCCCGTCGAGCGCCGGCGGGTCGACGCGGGAGAAGCCGCTCGACACCTTCACGGCGTAGGTCGGAGCACCGTGCAGATGCCCCGCCTTCACGTGGATCTCGCCCCCGGCCTCGGGAACGTCGAGGTGGATCATATCCGGGAGCTCGGCCGCACCGCTCGAGTACGCGACGAACGCGGCCTCGACCGCATCGATGCAGGCCGACATCGGGAGCGCCGCGCGGACGTCGTCTTCGCGCAGGAGCCGGACGATCGGGGTCATCGCTGCGGGAGCCTCGCGCGCGGGTGGCCTTTGGTCAACCCGGCCGGGCTTGGCGGCTCTCACCGCTCGCGCTAGCGTCAACCCATGACGCATATCGACGCCTTCGAGATGGAGCGCTACCAGTCGCTCTACTGGCACCTCGTCGACTACGACCTTTCGGAATCCGGCGTCACGCCGCTGACGATCCGTGAGCTGTTGGGGCCGGATGCCGACCCCGAGTTCTTCCTCCAGCAGGCCCTCGGCTATCCGTTGTCCGAAGGGTCGTACGAGACCCGCGCGAACATCGCCCAGTGGTACCCCGAGTGCGCGCCGGAGAACGTGACGCTCATGAACGGCGGATCCGAAGCCAACCTGCTCTCGCTCTGGTCCCTCCTCGGGCCCCGCGACCGGCTCGCCTTCATGCTGCCCAACTACTGCCAGGGTCTCGGCCTCGGTCCGTTCTTCGGCGGGGGCGTCGACGCCTTCAAGCTGAAGCTCCGCGACGGCCGTTGGTCCCTGGACGTCGAGGGGCTCGACCGGGCCGTCGGCAAGCGAACGTCCGTGATCATGGTGTGCAACCCGAACAACCCGACCGGCGCCGTGCTGACCGAGGGCGAGATGCAGGCCGTGATCGACGTCGCCGCCCGAGCCGGCGCGTGGATCGTTGCGGACGAGATCTACCGGGGCGCCGAGCTGGAGACCGACGTCGCCCGATCGCGAAGATATGGGCCCGCCACGACTACACGACGCTCACCCCGGGGATCGTGGGCGACCGCCTCGCCGCGATCGCGATGCGGCCCGACGTCCGCGAGACCCTCCTCGGGCGGACACGGTCGATCGTGCGGGCGAACCTCCCCCGACTCGAGGCCTGGATCGAGACCCATCCGTACTTCCGGTACGTGCGGCCGGCCGCGGGCGCGATCGCGTATGTCGGCTACGACCTCCCCATCCGATCGCCTGCGCTCGTCGAGCGGATCCGTACCGAACAGAGCGTGCTCCTCGTGCCGGGCGCGATGTTCGGTGTCAAGAGAGGGATCCGCTTCGGGTTCGGCTACGACATCGAATACACGATGAAGGGTCTCGCCAGGGTCGACGACACGCTCGCCGACGTCCTGTCGTCGACGGCCACGCATGAGGCCTGACGCGACCACCCGCAAGCGCAGCCCTCGCGCCGAGGCCAAGCGCGAGCTGATCGTCGGGTGCGCGATCCGCCATTTCGCCGAGGAGGGCCTGCAGGGCGCGCGGATCGAGGACATGGCTATCGAGCTCGGGATCGCGAAAGGCTCGATCTTCCAGCACTACGGTTCGAAGGCCGGCCTGTTCCTCGCGTGCTACAAGCGCGCCGTCGCCGCGCTCCCCACGTGGCTCGACGCTCCGGACGAGATCCAGGCGGCGGGGTTCTTCGCGGTCGTGCGCTACTGGTTGGATCGGACGGAGCATTACGTCGAAGAGGACCGCATCCCCTACCGCGTGGTCCTGATCGGCAACTACAGCACCGACCTCGAGCTCCGGCGCGACATCAACCGATGGCTCGTGAGCGAGGATCCGTACGGCACGCTCGAGTTCGTCGAATGGGGGCAGGGGCGCGGCGAGGTGCGCACGGACGTCGACCTCGAGACGATCGTCTCCCTGGTGGATTGGCTCTCGGGGGCGATCCAGGACGCGCTCGTCAGCGAGGAGCTCGATCCCGGCCTCTTCCACCGGTGGCGGAACCAACCCGAACGCCAGCGGATGCGGGTGGATCACTTCGGCGCGCTGCTCCAGAGCGCGATCGGAACCGCGGGAACCGTTACGCCGTCCGGCGCATGAGCGCCGCCTCGGCGTCGCCCTCCGTCACGACACGCCGTCGATAGTTCCAGAGCGCGAACCGGTCGCACGCGGTCTCCGCGGCCGACTTCTTGCCGAGCCGCTCCCGCAGGTACCAATGCATCCACTCGTGCAGGTACAGGAACCGGAGCACCTCGCGTTCGGTCCGGAAAGTGACGCCTTCGGTCAGCCAGATGAACTTCAGGCCCTTGCCCGGCCGTCGCCGTGCCCCGTACGGGACCACCTCGCCGAACGGCAGGAACGGCTCGGGGACCTGCAGGGTGATCGTCCGCTCCGTGAAGTCCGTCCAGGCGGACAGGTGCGGGCGCTGCCGGTAGCGGAGCAGCTTCACCTCGATCGCATACCGGTGGGCGTCGGGCAGCCCGGCCAGGGCGCGACGGACGCGCTCGACGGGGAGCTCCGGGCAACTCGACCGAACCCTCATGGCGCCAACAGGGTACGAGCGACCGTCGATAGCATCGGCGGATGGCGGAGACCTCGGGCGATCGCGGCTTCCGGGAGGGCGCGGTGGCGGTCGTCCCGATGGCGGTCGCGGTCTTCGGGTTCGGTCTGTCCTACGGGGTGCTCGCCCGGGCGGCGGGCATGGGCGGGGTGGCGCCCGTCGTGATGTCGGTGACCACGTTCGCGGGATCGGCGCAGTTCGCGGCCGCGTCGGTGCTCCAGGCCGGCGGCGCAGCGGCGACCGCCGCCCTGTCGGCCATCATGCTCAACGCGCGGTACCTGCCGATCGGCGTCACCGTCGCGCCGTGGCTGGAGGGCGGCGTCTGGTCGCGGCTCCTGCATGCGCACCTCACGGTCGACGAGTCGTGGGTGATCGCGGCCGAGGGCACGGGCCGGTGGAACCCGCGCGTGCTGCTGGCCGCGGGGATGGGGCTCTGGATCGCGTGGATCCTCGGGACGCTCGGTGGCGTGCTCTTCGGCAACGTGATCGGCGATCCCACCCGGCTCGGTCTGGACGCCGCCTTCCCGGCGCTGTTCCTCGCGCTGCTCGTGCCCCAGCTCCGCAGTCGCGAGCGCGCCACGGAGGTGGCGGGACTCCGGATCGGAGCCCCGCCACCGGCGATCGCCGCGCTCCTCGGCGCGGCGATCGCCCTCGCGCTCACACCGTTCGCGCCCGCGGGGGTCCCGATCGTCGCCGCCGGGGCCGCGTGCCTGATCGGTCTTCGGGGACGCCGATGAGCGCCGTGTGGATCGTCGTGATCGTGTCCGGCGTCGGGACGCTCGCGCTCAAGGCCACCGGCCCGGTGCTGTTGGGAGGCAAGCCGCTTCCCGACCGGTTCGCCGGGGTCGTCGGTCTACTCGGACCGGCGTTGCTCGCCGCGCTCGTCGCGATCGGCACGTTCGCGGACGGCCAGCGGCTGGTGCTCGACGGCCGCGTGCTGGGCGTCGGAGCGGCCGCCGTCGCGATCCGGTTCCGGGCACCCGTGCTCCTCGTGGTGATCATCGCGGCGGCCGTGACGGCGACCGCACGCGCATTCGCCGGGTGATCGCTCCTGCGGTCGGGGCGGCGGGATTCGAACCCGCGACCTCGGCGTCCCAAACGCCGCGCGCTACCAGGCTGCGCTACGCCCCGCGAACAGGCAGCCTACCGGTCGACGGGACGGAAGGGTACGCTCGTCCCATGGCGGGAGATGCACGACCTTCGCCCGGGTATTACGTCGCGATCGCCTTGCTGGCGGTGGGCTTGCTTGCCGGCGCGAGCCTGTTCCTCCTCCTCACCACGCGGTCGCGAACGACGCGGCCCCCGATCGAGATCGGCCTTCCGCAGCCGACCCCGTGCCCGGTCGGTGGCCACGCTCCCGTCTGCTACAGCTTCACGGTGACCAACGTGGGGCACGGACCCCTGTATGCCACCTGCGAGCCCAACGCCGCCGCGGGCACCAACGCAACGTTCGACGACGGCCAGGTCGCGAAGCCCGTGAGCCTCCTCGAAGGGCAGTCACGCGATCTCACCGTCCGTGTGCAAGCCGACGGGAGCGACACGGTCAGCGCGCCGAACTTGTCGTGCAGCACGTCTGCCGTCTAGAGATCGAACCACCCTCCGCCCACGATCCGCACGCCGCCGCCGACGAACGCAACCCAGCCCGCGTCATCGCGGGCGACGTCGACCTCCATGGACGAAGGTCTGCCGACCGCCGCTCCTTGCGCGATCGTCATGTGCCCCGGCATCCCGGCCGCATCGTGTTCCGCGAGGTATGCGCCGAGCGGCCCCGCCGCCGACCCCGTCGCCGGGTCCTCGCCGATCTCGGCCGAGCGGTCGAACATCCGCGCTATCACGTCGCCGCGGCCCCGGACCGCGAACAGGTAGAGCGATTCGACGCCCGCTCGCGCGCAGACCTCCACGCACCCTCTATCCTCCCGAGACGCGCCGCGCAGCGCGTCCTCCCCCCCGACGGGAACCATCAGGTGGACGATCCCCGTGCTCACGGGGACGATCGGGCCCGGACCGAGGTCGTCCGGTTCGACGCCTGCCGCCGCCGCGACCGCGACGCGATCGTCGAACGGTTCGCCGAACACGGCCGGCAGCTGCCGCATCGTCGCGGTTCCCGCCCCCAGATCGACCTCGACCGGCACGTCACCCACCGTGCTGGTCTGGACGACGCTCGCGGGAACGACACCGAGGCGCGCGAGGGCGAACGCCGTGCCCAGCGTCGGATGCCCCGCGAACGGGAGCTCCGAGACCGGCGTGAAGATCCGCACGTCGTAGCCGCCCTCGCGGACGGCGGTGACGTAGGTGGTCTCGGAGAAGCCGATCTCCCTCGCGAGGACCTGCATCGTCGCGCTGTCGAGGTCATCCGGGGGCGCGGCGACGACGCAGAGCTGGTTCCCCGCGAACGGTACGTCCGTGAAGACGTCCACGAGCGTGAAACCGACGCGCATCGTTCGAGTGTAGGGGGCGGCTATGCTGGGGCTCGTGCGGGCGTAGCTCAATGG